>CAZLBQ010000160.1:0-11813 GCA_964557745.1 uncultured Anaerolineales bacterium | reverse complement strand
CCCTGGATGTCAGCTTCGGTGAGAGTCGCTAGATTGGGCATGGGGGGGTTGGCTAAGGCGACCGGATCGGCGCGAGTGCGGGGGGCGAAGTCGGCCACCTCGTCGGCATAGACAATCCAGTACTGGTAGCCCTGCTCGGTCAGGAAGAGTTGGCGGTTCGCGCCAAAGTCCTGGTCCTGGCTGTCCTTGGAGACGAGGGTGTAGAAGTGGGCCAGCTGGCCGTCGGCCTTGGGGCGCAGGATGCGGCCCAGACGCTGGGCCTCCTCCTGGCGGCTGCCAAACGTCCCGCTGATCTGGATCATGACGCTCGCGTCGGGCAGGTCAATGGCAAAGTTGCCGACCTTAGAGATGATGAGACGCTGAATCTCGCCACTACGAAACTGGCGGTAGAGCTTCTGGCGCTCGCCCTGGGCCGTGTCGCCCGTCAGGATGGGGTAGCCGTAACGCGCCTGCACCTCGGCCAGTTGGTCCAGGTACATGCCGATGATGAGCGTCTGGTCGTCGGGGTGCTTGGCGAGGAGTTGGTCGAGGACGTCGAGCTTGGCCGGGCTGCACGCCGCGACGCGGTACTTCTGGCGCGGCTCGGCCAGCGCGTACTCCATGCGCAGGTCGTCCGGCATGGGGATGCGCACCTCGATAACGTCGGCCTCGGCGATCCAGCCCTGCTTCTCCAGGTCCTTCCACGGCACGTCGTACTTCTTGGGGCCGATGAGCGAGAAGACCTCGCGCTCGCGGCCGTCCTCGCGCACCAGCGTCGCCGTCAGGCCCAGCCGCCGCCGCGCCTGCAACTCGGCGGTGATGCTGAACACCGGCGCGGGCAGCAGGTGGACCTCGTCGTAGATAATCAGGCCCCAGTCGCGCTGGTCGAACAGCTCGAAGTGGGGATACTCGTCGCGCAGCAGGCCATCGTCACTCCGCTTGCCGCGCTTGCGGTAGGTGATGGTCTGGTAGGTAGCGACGGTGACGGGGCGAATGTCCTTGCGCTGGCCCGTGTACTCGCCAATCTCGTCGGCGGTCAGCGTCGTCTTGTCCTGCAACTCGGCCATCCACTGGTGGACCGAGAAGGTGTTGGGCGTCAGGATGAGTGTACTGCTCTGGATCTGGCTCATGGCCGCCATGCCGACAATGGTCTTACCCGCGCCACACGGCAGGACGATGACGCCGGAGCCACCGTGGTCGGCCCCGCCCGCGTAGAAGATGTCGGCCGCTTCCTGCTGGTACAGGCGCGGGGCGAAGAACTTGCCACCCAGCGTCATGTCGCGCAGGGCAATCTGGAGCGCCTCGCCCTCGACGTAGCCCGCCAGGTCCTCGGCCGGGTAGCCAATCTCGGTCAGCGCCTGCTTGATATGGCCGCGCCGCGCCGGATCGACGCGGAGCGTGCGGGCATCGACAGGTTCCAGGATGAACGGCTTGAGGCTCTTGTGGCGCGCCAACTCGGTCATCAGCGCCACGTCGTCCGAGATCAGGAGCAAGGCCCCGTCGCGCTTGACCAGCTTGACGCGGCCATAGCGGGCGATGTACTCAGTGATATCGACGCGGACGTTGCCCGGGATGGGGTACTTGGCGTAGCGGTCGAGACCGTCGAGGATGGCGTCGGCCGACAGGCCCGCCGCCGCCGCGTTCCACAGCGAGAGGGGCGAGATGCGATAGGTGTGGACGTACTCGGGGCTTTTCTCAAGCTCGGCGAAGCGGGCCAGCACATCCCGCGCCGCCTGGTAGGAGGGGTTATCGACTTCGAGGAGAACGGTTTTGTCGCCCTGAATGATGACGGGATTCTGGGGGTTATAGGACATCCTGACGCCTGCTGGTGATTTACTTCGTCATGTCATAATGTGATACCTCCTGATTATAGTCGCGCCGGCAACGCGCGTCAACACACAAACCCAATGAGCTGCAGCTCCTCCCGGCAGCGCCGCGTAGAAGATTCTGACAGTTACCCCGAACGGAGTGAGGAGTCTGCTCTGGAACGGCTAGCAGAGCAGATGCCTCACTCCGTTCGGCATGACCGTCGTCACCGGTTCTCGTCTCGATACATATTGCTCTCAACACAGCGTCGTCAACCGTCACGGCAACACCACGTTGAAGCGGAAATCGACCGGCGCTGTGTGCTCGCGGTTGAAGTCGAGGCTGCCGAGCGTGCGCTCGACCGGGCTGGATGGACAGGCCGCCAGGCGGATACCCTGGGCGATGGCCCAGCCGGGCGGCGGCACGTCCTGCGCCCTGACCACCACCGTCGCCCCTTGCACGACCTTGAGGTCGCGCAGCGCCGTCACGCCCGTGACGCCCGTTTGCCCCTGGACAACCGCGCCGTTGGCCAGCCGCGCCGTGACGGCGACACCGTCCAGCAGCCAGTCCGTCGACGGGTTGTAGAAGTTGTTGCAGCCATAGTCGATGTAGGCGCGGACGACCACCACCCCGTCGCACACGTTGTTCGCGTTGCTGGGGTCGCAGACGATGGGGACGGGCGTGGGCGTCGGGGTAATTGTCGGCGTGGGGGTGACGGTGGGCGTCAGCGTGACCGTCGGGGTGAGGGTCACGGTGGGTGTGTGGGTCGCGGTGGCGGTCGGCGTCGCCGTGGCCGTCGGCGTCTCAGTGGCGGTCGCGGTGGCGGTGGAAGTAGCGGTAGCCGTCTCTGTCGCGGTTGGAACGGCGGCCGCCGTCGCACACGGGCCAGGATACGGGCCGGGGTAGGCGCACGGCGTGGCCGTGGGGGCAAGACCGCTCAGGAAGGTCGTCGTCAGGCGCAGGTCGCCGCCGTGCTCGGTGTCGTACGCGCCAACGCGGATCAGGTACGTCTGGCCCGCCGCGACCGCCACCGACAGCCACGACTGGACGCCGCACGCGTCGTCGTTGCAACTCAGGGACGTCAAGGCGTCACACGCGCCCTGCCAGACGTCCAGCACGGTGTCGTAGTCCGAGCCACACGTGCTGACGTCGAGGCGCCCGGCCTCTGGCGCGGTCCAGCGGTACCAGACCGTGTGGGAGACGTTGAAGTCGCCGCACTGGCTCGCCTCGCCCGGCGGCAGCGGCCCGGCAGAGCGCGTGATCTGGCGGTCGACGTGCGGCCACGGGCCTTCGCTGGGGATGACCTGCGCGCCGCCGCACTCGTCGTTGTCGGGCGCGCCCGTCGGTACGGGATACGGGTAGGGGAGGACCGTCGCCGTGGGTGGGGGGAGCGTTCCACCAGGGTAGGGGTAGGGCAGCGCCGTGGCCGTGGGCGGCGGCAAGGTAGCGCTGGGATAAGGGTAGGGCAACGTCGTGGCCGACGGCGCGGGGAGCGGCGTACTCGACGGGGCCGGGTAGGCCGGCTGCGCCGTCGCGCTCGGATACGGGTAGGCGGGCGGCGTGCCCGGCAGTGGGAGAGGCGTCGGCGTCTCGGTCGCGCCGGCGCGGAAGCTAGCCCGTAGGCTCAGCTGCCCGCCGCGGCTGTTCTCGTACGACCCGACCCGAATGAGATAGCTGACGCCGCCCCGCACGGCAAAGCGGGCCTGGGACTGCCAGCCGCAGGCATCGTCGTTGCACGCGACGGCCGAGCCGAGCGCATCGCAAGCGCCCTCCCAGACCGTCAGCACCGTATCGTAGTCCGAGCCGCAGGTCGCCAGGTCAAACTGGCCATCCGCGGGGGCCGTCCAGCGATACCAGACGGTATGCCCGTCGTGTTCGCTCCCGCACGCGCCCGCGTCGCCGTTCGTTGGCCCCGCGCCCCGCGTGTCCAGTTGGACGGCGTAGGGCCACGGGCCATTAGCCGGTAACTCCTTGGCGTTCTGACAGTCATCGTTGGGCGGCGCGGGGAAGGGGTAGCCACCCGGGGTCTGCGTCGCGCCGGGCAGGGGCAGCGTCGGCGTAGTCAAGGGCGCGGGCGCGGCGTCGCCCAACGTCACGCCGGCGCTGAGGCTGGCCCAGGCGATCAAAGTGAGAACAGTCCACAACACAATCCACGAGCGGCGGGGCGAGGGCGGCATGCGGCCTCCAGGGGAGTCGGGTGGGGACGGGAGACCGAAGCGGGGGGAGCAGCGGCTTCATTCCACACGAGGCGACAGATAATCCTACGGCTATGCTATTCACCTTCTACATCTATTGACGTAGCAACCCCGTCTAGCGTAACGGCCTGACGGGCCAGTTCGCCGTGACGTGTTGGGCGGCGTCGCAAAAATGTGCTACACTTTGGGGTAGCTACAAGCAAAGTGCAGGCTGAGAGAGGAGACAGGACGATGGGTGTACTGGATTTTGGCCCGATTGGCGCGACACGGCGCAATCACGGCATCGAGCACGCGACAATTCATATTCTCTCCGAGCGCAATCCGCAGCTGGCGCTGGCCGGGCGCGCCGACAGCGGCGGTTTCTTTATCATCGGTGAGGTTCCCACCGAGATGATCGCGCCCGCCGTCGAGGAGGCCCTGCAGCGCGTGCGCAGCGGCGAGCACGGCCTGGTCGTCCACCCGCGCTGCGGGACGAACCTGGTCGTGGCCGGGCTGCTGGCCGGCGTGTCGTCCTTCGCCGTCTCCGGCGGCCGGCGCGACGAGAGCATCCTGGAGAAGCTGCCGCGCATGATGCTGGCGACGACCGGCGCGCTGCTGCTCGCCCAACCCCTGGGGCCACTGGTCCAGGAGAAGTGGACAACGTCGCACAACTTCGGCGAGGCCTGGCTCAAAGACATCAAGAAGCGCGAGACGCGCGGCATGACCATCCACCGCGTCGAGATTGGCGACGGCCCACGGTCGTAGCGCCGACTTCAGTCGGCTCTTCACCACATGCCGACGGTAGTCGGCGCGACGAGGCGGCGCACGTCTATTCTTCGCTGTCACAACACATGACTCTCTACATCCTGCACGGCGACAACGAATTCGCCCGCGCCGAAGCGCTGGCCGACCTGCGCGCCCGGCTGACCGACCCCGCCTGGGGCGATCTCAACACCCAACGCCTCGACGGCAAGCGCGTGACGCTCAGCGAGCTAACCTACGCCTGCGACGTCACGCCCTTCTTTGGCGCGCGGCTCGTCATCGTCGACGGGCTGCTGGCGCGCCTGGCGTCGGGCGGGCGCAAGGCCGACAAGGAGGCCGGGGGCGACGCCGAGCCGAGCGAGACGGGCAAGGCGCTCCTGGCCGGGCTGGTGGAGTACCTGCCTCGCCTACCCGACACGACCCATCTCCTCCTCGTCGAACCCAAGGGCATCGCCAAGACCAACGCCGTCCTCAAGGCGGCCCAGGGCATGGGCCAGCGCGCTAAGGTGATGGAGTTCGCCCCGCTCAACGTCAAGAAGGGCGAAGTAACCCAGTGGCTGCGCGAGCGCGCCCAGCACAAGGGCGGCGCTGTCCAGCCTGCCGCGCTCAACCTCCTGGCCGCCTTCATCGGTAACGACCTGCGCCTGCTCGACCAGGAACTCGACAAGCTGCTGACCTACGTCGGCCCCGGCCAGACCGTGACCGAAGCCGATGTCCGCCGCATGGTCAGCGCGGCGCAGCAGTCGAGCATCTTCGACCTGGTGGACGCCATCGGGGAGCGCAACAGCCGCACCGCCTTGACCCTGCTCCACGAGTTGCTCGACGCGGGCGAAGCGCCCCTGTACCTGCTGTTCATGATCACGCGCCAGTTCCGCATCCTCCTCCAACTGCGCCTGCTCCAGGCCGCCAACCTCGCGCCGGGCGAGCTGGCCTCGCGGATTGGGCAACACCCCTACGTCGTGGAGAAGGCGCAGCGCCAGGCGCGCCAGTTCAGCGTTCTCCACCTGGAGGCCATTCTACGCCGCCTGCTCCAGGCCGACCTGGCCCTCAAGTCGGCGGGCGCGAACCCGGTTCTCGAATTGGACATGCTCGTGGTCAGCCTGACGCGCGGCCAGCAGGGTCGCGCCGCCTGAGGTAGGGATAAGAATATGCTCAAGAGTATCGAAGGGGTCTACCGCGAGGGCCACATCGAACTGACTGAACGTCCCAATAACATACCGAACGACACACGGGTCATCGTCACATTCTTGACGCCTCAGCCTGTCTCGCTTCATGAGCGTGGCATCGACGAGGCGGAGGCAGCCGAATTGCGGGGACGCCTGAGTCAGTTCAGCGAGGATTGGGACAGTCCTGAGATGGACATCTACGATGCCTAAACTCGACGTTCCCCTCTGGCAATCGACCCGCCTCATCAGTTCCGGCCCCGTCGCCCTAGTTACGGTCAAGTACCGCGACAAGGTCAACATCCTGGCCGTCGCCTGGATCAGCGTCCTGAGCCAGACCCCCCCGCGTCTCGGCATCGCCGTCCACCCCAGCCGCTACAGCTACGACCTGCTGCGCCGCAGCGGGCAGTTCGGGGTCAGCATCCCCGGCCGCGCCCTCGCCGAGGCGGTCGCCCGTGTCGGCCAGGCCACCGGCGCGTCGGGCGTGGACAAGTTCAACGCGGCGGGGTTGACGTGGGCCGAGCCAAGGGAGATCGAAGCGCCGCTCGTGGCCGAAGCATTAGCCTGGCTGGAGTGCACCGTCGTCGACACCTTTGAGATTGGCGACCACACCCTGTTCGTGGGCGAAGTCCTGCGCGCCCAGGCCGAGGCAGCGGCCTTCCAGGAAACGTGGCTGCTGCCGGAGGACGAGGAGATGCGCCCCCTGCACCACCTGGGCGGCCACACCTACGCCGTGCTGGGTGAGCGTTTCACCGTCATCCCCAAGCGAGAATAGATCGTTATGTCAAAACGCGCGATTCCCGTTGTCGTCGCCCTGTGTCTGCTCCTCACCCTCGCCCTGTCCCCTTGGCCCGCCCGCGCCCGCCCCGCCGCCCCGTCCACCCCCGTCACCCGCCCGTGGGCGCCTGTCGTCGTCACAGCGAGCGCCCTGCCGGACCTCGTCGGTGCGCCCCTCGCCTCCCTTGCCGTGTGGGTCTACCGTGACGGCGCGTGGCGGCTCATCCCCTGGCAGGTGGATGAGGTCGTCAACGGCCTGTACACCGCTGCTGACGATGGCCTCTTTAACAACGCCGACGAACTGACGGTCACGCTCGACGATCTCGGCGACGCCGCACCGGCGTCGCTCACCGGCGCGCAACGCGTCGTCGCCCTGTCCGTAACGGACCCCCTCGCGCCCGACGCTGCGCCCCGCGTCGCCTACGTCGCCCGCATGGCGGCGCCGGTCGCCGCACCAAACCCGAACGCCATCCGCTACGAAGCGGCGACCCGGCGGCTGGTAGGGGCCACGTACACCCTGGGCCTCGACGCCCAAAAGCCGTTCATCAGCAGCCTGACCCTCAACGGCGGCAGCGCCAACCTCATCGACCGCTCCAAGGCCCGCGTCATGCTCAACCTGTGTTTCGGCTCGTGCCTCACCCTCACCGAGGACAGCCTGCCGACCAACGCCATCGAGCCGCTCAAGAGCGGGCCTGTGCGCGTCGTACTCAGCCCGCAAGGGGGCTTTGCCTACAGGGACGGGGTCAGTCTCCGCACTCAGGCCGACCTGAGCGCCGTGGGCGCGCGCGTCCTCCAGGTCCGCCTGTCCGTCGACCTGGCCGCGACCGCGAGCGGCGCCGTCTACCGCGACGCCAACGTCCCGGCTGGTGTCACCGTGGACGGCGCGCCAGACAATGTCCCCGACACCCCGTTTAGCCCCTGGCGGCAGGTGGACTTCCCCGACGGTCGGCTGGTGTCGCTGTTCACCGTCACGACCCCCAACGAGGGTCTGCTGAACTACTACCGCGACAACCGGACCACCGACAACAACGACACAGGCGACAAGATGTCCTACGGCGACAGCGGGGTAATCGTCAAAGCGCCGACCGGCCCCACCCTCGGTGTGGATGCCGCCTTCTGGGCCTTTCCGACGGGCACGGCCATCGATGGCGCAACCCTGGCGCGCCAGGTCGCCAACCCGCTGCAGGTGACGGCCTCGCGCCCCCTGTGGCCCGCGCTCTACCTGCCCTTGTTGTCCCGCTCACGCTGAGGCCGGCGTCGCCACCTGCGCCAGCCACTCGTCGGCCAGCGCGCCGGCGAAGACCCGCGTCGCCGGCCCCGTCATGAAGATGTCGTCGCTGTCCGCGCGCCAGTCGATTTGGAGTTGGCCGCCGGGCACATGCACCGTCGCCCGCCGCCCGGCCCGCCCGGTCAGGGCCGCCGCCACCGTCGCGGCGCAACCGCCCGTCCCGCAGGCGAGGGTCAGCCCCGCGCCCCGCTCCCAGGTCCGCATCCGCAGCGTCGCCGCATCGATGACCTCGACAAAGTGGACGTTGGTCTTGTCGGGGAAGACCGGGTGCGTCTCGATGGCCGGGCCGAGCCGCCGCACATCGACCCGGCTCAAGTCGGGCACGAAGACCACCGCGTGGGGGTTGCCGAGGCTCAGGCACGTCACACGCACCGTCTCACCCACGTCGAGGGGCTGGTCGAGGACCGGCCCCTGGCCGCCCGCCGCGCGCAGCGTCGTCGGAACGGCGGCCGGGTCGAGGCGCGGCGGCTGCATGTTGACCCGGACGAGGAACACGGCGGGGTTGGGGTCGAGAATCTCCGTCGTGCGCGGCCCGCTCGCCGTCATCACGACCAGTTCGCCCCGCCCATCCCAGAGGCCGCGCTCGTAGACGAAACGCGTGAAGCAGCGGATGCCGTTGCCGCACATGCGGGCGATGCTGCCGTCGCTGTTGAAGATGTGCATGGTGAAGTCGGCGTCGCGGGCCGGCAACACAAGCACCAGGCCGTCGGCGCCGATACCCAGGTGACGGTCACAGACGGCGACGGCTAGGTCGGGCGCCTGGGCCAGGTCGGGCATCGACCGCCCGTCCACCAGGATGAAGTCGTTGCCCAGCCCGTGATACTTGACAAAGTCGAGGGACACAGCTTGCCTCCTACCGAAAATGACTATCTCAGCCTTCGTCAATGATAGTCGCATGAGGGCCAGGCATGAAACGGCCGGGGTCATGGCGGCCCCGGCCGTTCCTCCTCCGCCCCCCGGCAAGAAGCTCTTTCAGCACGCCACGGCGTATGTCTCGTAGCCCGCCCGCGCCACTTCCACCTCGTGGGCGCCTGCCGCCTCGAACACCATCACCGACTGTTCCAGGAGATCGAGGGCGCTCTCGCAGCGGCCCATCTCTGCTTCCATCACCCCCAACTCGTACAGCGTGTGCGCCACTCCTATTCGGTCATTGGTCCGCAACTTGAGGCGCAGGCTCTCGTTGAACAGGCGGGCCGCCTCATCTAGCTCCTCCGTGGCAACGTAGGTGACGGCCATGCCGTGCAGCGCTGCCGACAGCGCCTTCGGGTCGCCCGTCGCGCGGGCGGCCTGCGCGCCGCGCTCGAACAACGCCCGCGCCGCCTCGAAGCGGCCCTGCTGCGCCACGCAGTTGCCTAGTTCGAGCAGGATGGAGTCAAGCGCCTCAGTATTCGCCTGCGCTTCGGCCAGGCGCAACGCCTCGCGGTAGGCCCGCTCCGACGCGGCCCACGCTTCTCGGTCATAGTGCAGGTAGGCGATACGGCACACGACCTGGAGTTGGACATCGGCCAGGCTGAACTTGGCGCTCACATCCCGCGCCCGCGTGAGCGCCGCCAGCGCCTCGTCGTGGCGTCGCGCGCCCAGGTACAACTCGCCCAGCGCCAGGGCCAGCGAGGCGCTCTGCGGCGACGACCCGATGAGCGCCAGGGCACGCTCATACTCTTCAGCGGCGGGATCGACCTGACCCAGCGCGGCGAGAGTCTGGGCGACCATCACGCGCGCGTCGGCCAGCTTGGTATTCAGATGAACCGTCTCGTACAGGGAGATGGCCGTCGTGGCGAGGGAGAGGGTCTTTTCCAGGTCACCGAGCGCGAACGCCGCGCGCGCGGCCCCCATCAACTCATCGGCTTTCACCACATCCGCTTGACCCACTTTACTCCAGAATAACAGCACGCTTCGCCATCCTTTCTAATACCAACCATTCCAAACAGCATCTATTCAGCTTAACGACGGTCCTGGCAGTATGGATTTCGGAATTAGCGTTTAGTGCCCCGGATTACGGGTGGATTTACGCCAGATGAGAGTCTTCTCATAGAGCAGGAGCAGCGGCCGGGCGTGTGTCACCCAGCCGTGTTCGCAGCTTAAGGCTTTGCTGAGATAGCTCCTGCGCCACGTGGTCCTGCCCTGCCGAGGCGAGCGTCACCCCCAACCCATGCAGCGCGCTCGCCAGAACGGCGCGGTCACCACTGGCCCCCGCCAGGGCCGCGCTCTGCGCGAACAGCCGCTGGGCTTCCACCAGCCGCCCTCGCTGGGCAAGCGTGTTGCCCAGTTCAAGGAGGATCGTCCCGCGCAGCGCGTGCTCCTCGTCCTTGGCGTCGAGCCGTAACGCCTTGCGATAGTAGCGCTCCGCGTCGGTCCAGCGGCCTAGTTCGTAGTACAGGTAGGCCATCTGGTACGTCACACGCAAGCCCAGCCGCACCTGGCCGAGTTGCTTGCAGACAGCGCGGGCGTCGGCATACGCCGCGATGGCCTCGGCGAGGCGTTGGACGCGGGTCAGAGCCTCGGCGAGCTTGATACACACGGTGAGATAGCGGGCTTGATGTTGGGTCGCCAGGGCGCGGCGGTAGTGCAGGCAGGCGAGGTCGTCATTGTCCAGGGCCACCATGATGTCACCAATCAGAGTCTCGGCCGCCGAGAGGCCATCGTTGTCCAGCGCGGCGGCGTAGTGATCGCGCGCCATATGCGCCAGCGACAGCGCCTTGTCCAGTTCGCCCTGCCCGAGCGCCTGGTCCGCCTGATGGTACAGGGCCTTGGCTTGCCAGGTATTCGTCTTCTCGGTCACCGGATGCGGCCAGAACATGACGTCCTCCCCCTGTTCGTAATGAGTTTCGTAATGTTCGTCTGGCCTTAGTGTACCTCCGTCGTCTCTCAGTCCCGTCCCTAGCAACGCGTTTAGAAATGCACTCAGGGACGTCATCCAGGTGCGCCGAGGGCGTGGGCGGCCTCGCCAGCGGCCCAAGCGCCTGGCGGCGGATCGCGCCTACGATGTGCCCCGCATCCATTGTTGGGTGCGCCAGCATGCGCAGGCCCCTTGACACGCCGTATTGGAACGTTGTATAGTGTCACTGGATGACGCTGATCAACCTCAGAGCAAGAAGGAGGCGGCGATGTACGCCCGTGTGAATCGTGTCGAGGGGCGGCCGGAACGGGTTGACGACGCGATCGCCTGGTGGCGGGAGCATATCGCCCCCGCTCACTCGCCGGGCCGCGCCGGGGCGATCATGCTGGTCGACCGGCAGACGGGCGCCGGCGTGGGCATCGGGTTGTGGGAGTCGCGGGAGGCGATGGAGCGCAGCGAGGCGGGCAACAAGGAGACCCTGCGCGAGGCGCAGCGCGACGTGGGCACGCAGAACGCCGTGGTCGAGCATTACGAAATCGTCTCGCACCTCGGGGCAGACAAAGGCACGGGCATGGCGCGCGTCGCGCGTTTCGACGGCTCGCGCGACGACAGGGACGCTGGAACCGCGTGGTGGAACCAGAATGTCGGGGGGTGGTGGCAGAGCCAGCCGGGCTGCCAGGGCGCGCTGCTGCTCGCGGACCGCGAGAGCGGCAAGCGCATCTCGATGACGCTGTGGGAGTCGGCGGAGGCTCTGCGCGCCAGTCAATCGGCCGCCAACCAGTTGACCAGCACAGGCACACAGGCCCTCGACTTGCGCCTCCTGGGCGTGGAGGTCTACGAGGTCGTCGGCTGGGTCTAGCACGGAAGCGCAGCGAAACATCTCGCTTTAGGGAGGCGAGACCCTTCGCCTTCGGTTGCTCAGAACCTTCCGCTGTCACCCCGAACGCAGTGAGGGGTCTCCTCTGGAAACGCTGCCAGAGCAGATGCCTCGCTCCGCTCGGCATGACCGTCGGCCGGGTTCTTGCCTC
>CAZLBQ010000159.1:0-11824 GCA_964557745.1 uncultured Anaerolineales bacterium | reverse complement strand
TATCTCGTCGTACCGCGTCGGCCTGTCGATGTTGATGGACCTGCGCGAGAAGGTGAAGGCCAAGCAGGGCAGCGCTTTCACCCTCAAGGGCTTCCACGACGCCCTCATGCAGTACAGTGTGCTGCCCCTCACTATGGTCCAGGAAGAAATGCTGAGGTAATATGGCCGCGCCAGGACGCACGATTTTCTACGGCCGCACGTGGTGACAGGCCTGCAATACGGCGAAAGAGGCTCTTTCGCGACGTGGCATCCCGTTCGAGTTCCATGACCTGGAGACGGACCCGCTCTCGAAGGAGGAGATCGTCCGCCTCATGCGCACCTCGGACGGCGCGATGCGTGACCCGCTCATTGACATTGGCGGGCGGCTCATCCTGGGCTGCGACAAGGCTTTTGTCGACCGCGTCCTCAAAGACAACGGCGACGCGCCGCTGCCCGCGTCGAAGGTGTATGGGCGACCCGGCTCGCCCCGCACTGACATCGCCCTGGCCTACCTGGCCGAGCGCGGGCTACAGCCGGCTTTCCACGACCTGGACGCCGCCCCGCTGGACGACGACGGCCTGCTGGAGCTGATGTACCTGCCGCGCCTGGGCAGCACCCGCGCGCCCATTATCGTCCACCAACCCGCTGCCGATCCGGATCAGGTCCACATCATCCTGGGCGGCGATCTCGAGCATATCATCGAGGTGTTTGGATGACCGGCAAGTTGGCCGACAAGGGCGCGCTCATCACGGGCGCTGGGTCGGGCATCGGGCGGGCGACGGCGCTGCTGTTCGCCCGCGAGGGCGCGCGCGTCGTCGTCGTGGACGTCGTCGCTGCGCAGGGCGAAGAGACGGTCGCCCAGATTCGGCAGGCGGGCGGCACAGCCCTATTCGTCCCCGCCGACGTTACCCGTCCCGCCGACGCCGAGCGCATGATCCAGACCGCCATCGACCAGTTTGGCCGCCTCGATATCCTGTTCAACAACGCCGGTATCCTGCGGCGCGGGACCATCGAAGAGTGCACCGAGGCTGATTGGGACCTGGTGCTCAACGTCAACCTGAAGGGCGTGTTCCTGGGCACCAAGTACGCCGTGCCCGTCATGAAGCGCCAGGGCGGCGGGCTGATTATCAGCACGGCATCCGGCGCGGGGATGCAGGGCACCGCTCGCTCGCCCGCCTACTGCGCCTCGAAGGCCGGCGTCATCCTGCTCATGAAGCAGTGCGCCGTCGACTATCCCGACTCGGGCATCCGCTTCGAGGCGTTCATTCCCGGTGTCGTGGACACGCCCCTCTTGGAGGTGATGTTCCGCGAGAGCGCCGACCCGGTCGAGGCCAAGCGCGAGTACCAGGAGCGTCGCGGCGCCCTCCGCACGCCCGACGACGTCGCCCAGTCCGTGTTGGAAGTCGTGCTCTCACCTTGAGCAACGCGAAGGGTCCCGCGCCGTGAGGTCATGGCGAGTGTAGCGAGGCATCTGCTCTGCCAGTTTCTCCAGAGTAGACCCCTCACTCCGTTCGGGGTGACAGTTGCAAGGTCTTTGCGAGGTTGCTGCTCTCTAGGTCAGCCCTGTTCTATAACCAGAAGGAGGAGATGCGTATGCGAAAGTGGATCATGTCCCTGGTCCTGATGGTTTTGTTAGGTGTGGTCGCGGCCTGCGGCGCTCAGCAGACGCCTGCCCCAGCCCCCGCCCAGCAGCCGGCCGCGCCCAAGGCCGAAGCGCCCAAAGCTGCCGCGCCAACCGAGGCTCCGAAGGCCCCGGCCGCCGCCGCTACCCAGGCCCCGGCGGCGCAAGCCCAGGCTCCCGCGGCCAAGACCGGCGGGACCAATTGCCCCACCGTCGGCGGCATGGCCGTCACCGGCACCAACGCCGAGGCGGCCAACATCAACCCGCTGCTGCGCGTTGACACCGACGGCGACTACCTGACCGACTGGGTGTTCGACCGCATCGTCGATGTCGACCCCAAGACGTTCGAGCCAACACCCTGGCTCGCTGAGTCATGGGACATCTCGAAGGACGGCCTGGTCTACACCTTCAAGCTGCGCAAGGGCGTCAAGTGGCACGACGGCAAGCCCTTCACCGCCAACGACGTCGCCTTCACTCTCAACACCATCCTGTCCAAGGACTACACCGGCCCCTTCCGCAGCCGCTTCAACATGATCGCCGGCGCTCAGGATACTATCGATGGTAAGACGAAGGAGACATCGGGTATCAAGGTGCTGGACGAGAACACCATCCAGATCACCCTGGCCAAGCCGACGGCTTCCTTCCTCGTGACCTCCATGCGCGAGTTGAAGCCCGTGCCCAAGCACCTGGTCGAAGGCCAGGATATCGCTAAGGGCGAGTGGGCGCAGAAGCTCATCGGCACCGGCCCCTTCAAGTTCAAGGAGTGGAAGAAGGGCGATAGCTGGACGTTCGAGGCTAACCTCGACTACTGGGGCGGGCGGCCCTGCCTGGACGGCCTGCGCCACCAGGTCATCCCCGACCTGAACGCCATGCTTGTCGCGTTGGAGACGGGCAACATCGACACCAGCATCGTCCCGCCCGTGACCGAGATTCCCCGCCTCAAGTCGGAGAAGAAGCTGACGGTCATCGAGCTGCCCCCGGCGAGCATCGAGAGCGTCCAGTTCAACCTGGAGAACCAGTACCTCAAGGACCTGAAGGTGCGCCAGGCTATCTCGATGGCCCTGGACATGAAGGCCTTCACCAACGACATCCTCAAGGGCGTGACCCAGCCCGCCGACAGCGTCGTCGCGCCGACCCTCTGGTCGTATGACAAGAGCCAGGCCATGCCGACGTACAACGTCGACAAGGCCAAGCAACTCCTGGCCGAGGCGGGCTATCCCAACGGCTTCACCATCAAGTGGGCCACCAACTCGGGCAACCTGTTCCGCGAACAGTTCACGACCTTTGCCCAGGCCCAGTTGGGCAAGATCGGCATCAAGGTCGAGCCGGTGCTGAACGAGTGGCCCGTCTTCCTCAAGAGTGTCCAGGACGGCAAGTTCGAGATCGCTACCCAGGCGACCGCCTCCGGCCTGCCCGACCCCGACTCGCTCTACCAGGTCTACAAGACCGGCGCGCCGAGCAACTACTACCGCTTTAGCAACCCGCAGGTTGACAAGCTGCTCGACGACGGGCGCGCGGCGACGACGCTGGAGGACCGCAAGAAGGCATACCAGCAGGTCCAGAAGATTCTGGCCGACGAGCTGCCCAACTTCTACGCCTACTATCGGCCCAACCCCATCGTCACCAACCCGAAGCTGAAGGGCATCACGCCCAACCCCATCCAGCCCTACTTCCGCATCCAGAACTGGTACAAGGAGAAGTAGGTAGTGTAACGACTGTCATGCCGAGCGGAGCGAGGCATCTGCTCTGCCAGCGTTCCCAGAGCAGACCCCTCACTCCGTTCGGGGTGACAGCGTAGCGCCGACCGTAGCGCCGACTTCAGTCGGCCATCTGGAGTTTGAGAGAGCATGACCCGCTACATCGTCCGTCGTTTGCTCATGATGATTCCCCTACTGCTAGGCGTCAGCATCATCGTCTTCCTCCTCATCCACTCCGCGCCCGGCGACCCCACGGCCTTCTTCGTCCCGGAGAGTGAGCCGGACCCGAAGGTGCGCGCCGCCGTCGCGCGCGAGCTAGGGCTGGACCAGCCGCTGCCCGTCCAGTACGTCCTCTGGCTGCGCAAGGCCGTCACCGGCGACTTTGGTCAGTCCTTCCGCTACCAGCAGCCCGTCATGGGTCTCATCACCGAGCGCATCCCCGCCACCTTCCAGCTCCAGGGCCTCGCCATCCTGCTCGCCCTCGGCCTGTCCATCCCCATCGGCATCATCTCCGCCCTGCGCGCCGGGTCCGTGCTGGACCGCACGGCGACGGTGACTACCCTATTTGGCCTGTCCATGCCTGAGTTCTGGTCGGCCCTGATGCTGCTGATGGTGTTCTCGCTCAACCTTGGCTGGCTGCCCTCGACCGGGATGGGCCAGGACAAGCCCTTCCCCGAGCGTCTGCTCTACTACGTCCTCCCGGCCTCGGTTCTGGCGCTGACCTACACCGCCTGGTACACCCGCTTCGTCAAGACCAGCATGTTAGAGGTCATCCGCCAAGAGTACATGACGACGGCGCGCGCCAAAGGCCTCGCCTCCCCGACCGTCATCGTGCGCCACGGCCTCAAGAACGCTCTCATCCCCCTCATCACCGTCATCGGCCTGTCCCTGCCGCGCCTGTTGGGCGGCTCGATTATCGTCGAGAGCATCTTCGCCTGGCCGGGCATCGGCCGTCTGGGGCTGGAGGCCGTCCTCAAGCGCGACTACCCCGTCATCATGGGCCTGGCCATGATCACGACGGTCGTCATCCTGACCCTCAATCTGCTCATTGACCTGATCTACGTTCTAGTTGACCCGCGGATCAGTTTTGATTCGGTGGCGGAATGACGTCTCAAACCACGACCCCGACCCTACCCCGTGTCCAGCCCGCCGTGTGGACCCCACCCAGGCGGCGGCGGTTCCAGACGTGGCGGCGCTTCGCCCGCAACCGGCTGGCCGTGCTGGCGCTGCTCATCATCGTCGTCGTCTCGCTGGCCGCCGTCTTCGCCCCGGTTCTGGCCCCCTTCGACCCGGCTGCGCAGCAGACGAGCCTGAGTCTGCGCCCGCCCCTCACGCCGGAACACGTCCTGGGGACCGACCAGTACGGGCGCGACATCCTGAGCCGCCTGCTGTTCGGCGCGCGCGTCTCGCTGTCCGTCGGCCTGGTCGCCGTCGCCATCCTTATCACCGTCGGCACGGTCCTCGGCGCGCTGGCGGGCTACTACGGTGGTGCGGTCGACACCGGTATCATGCGCTTCGTGGACGTCATGCTCAGCATCCCGCAGTTCTTCCTGCTGCTGGCCGTCGTCGCCGTCTTCGGGCCGAGCCTGCCCATGACCATGCTCGTCATCGGCTTCACGAGTTGGATGGGCACGGCGCGCCTGGTGCGCGGCCAGTTCCTCTCCCTGCGCGCTAAGGAGTTCGTGACTGCCGCCCGCGTCGTCGGCGCGTCCGACTCGCGCATCATCCTGCGTCACCTGCTCATCAACACCCTGCCGGTCATCATCATCCAGGCCGCCCTGTCGCTGTCGTTCGCCATCCTGATCGAGGCCAGCCTGAGCTACCTCGGCCTGGGCGCGCAGCCGCCCACCGCCAGCTGGGGCAACATGCTCAGCGACGGCAAGAACTTCATGCGGACGGCATGGTGGCTGACTGTCTTCCCCGGCCTCGCCGTCTTCATCACCGTGTTGTCGTTCAACCTGATTGGGGATGCGCTGCGCGAGGTACTCGACCCGCGCTTGAAGGTCTAGTCATGCGGCTGGAAAACCGGGTCGCCATTGTGACGGGGTCGGGGGCGGGCATCGGGCGCGGCATCGCCTTGCGCTTCGCCGAGGAGGGCGCGCGCATCGTCGTCGCCGAGATCATCCCGGAGCGCGCCACGCCACCGTCGCGCTCCTAGAGGCGCAAGGCGGCCAGGCGCTGGCCGTCCCCATGGACGTCAGCGTGCGCGCCGACGTCGAGCGCCTGATGGACGCCACCCTCGACCGCTGGGGCCAGGTCGATATCCTGGTCAACAACGCCGGCTTGCTGGGCCGCGTCCCCCTCCTCGACCTCACCGATGCCCAGTGGGACCGCATGATGGCCGTCAACGTGCGTGGCCCGTTCCTGTGTTCGCAGGCCGTCGCTCGCTTGTGGATCGAGGGCGGGCGCGGTGGCGCCATCGTCAACATCGCGTCCATCGAGTCGGCGGTCGCCTTCGCCGAGCAGGTCCACTACGCCACCTCCAAAGGCGGCGTCCTCATGATGACGCGCGCCCTCGCCCTCGACCTGGCGCGCTACGGCATCCGCGTCAACGCCATTGGCCCCGGCACGGTCGACTCGGGCCGCGGCGCATTTGACGACCCCGAGCGCCGCGCCCGCTACGAGGCGCGCATTCCCCTCCGCCGCGTCGGACTGCCGCGTGACATCGCCAACGCCGCCCTCTTTCTCGTCTCCGACGAGGCCGCCTACATCACCGGCGAGATCGTCTACGTCGACGGCGGCTATCTCATCGAGTAGCCGCCGTCCTTTTCCCCATTCGGTTCGTTCCGTAAATCCTGTTCCCGCTACCGGCCCGTCGCGCCCCGCAGCGGGGCGGCGCGCTGGGCAGCGGGGATGTCGGCCTCGTGGCGGCGGTAGTAGCGCACACCCAGGAAGATGCCGACCAGGCAGATGAGGGCTTCGAGCATCAGCGTCTCCGGCACACCGATGTGGTTGGCGGCCAGGCCCGTCAGGAAGCCACCGATGGGCGTTGTGCCCGCGAACAGCAAGAAGTAAATGCTCATGACGCGCCCGCGCAGGTGGTCCGGCGTGTTGAGTTGGAGCAGCGTGTTGGCGGTGGCGCTGTAGGCGATGCTGGCGACGCCCAGCAGGATGAGCAGGCCAGCCGTCAGAGGGTACCAGGGCGAGAAGGCGACGGCCAGCAGGAAGACTCCAAACACGGCAGCGCTGCCCATAAGCAGGCGGTACGTCGCCTGGGAGCGGTAGGCCAGGACGAGCGCGCCAACCAGCGAGCCGACGCCCATAAACGCTGTCAGCCCGCCGAAGCCGACCGCCGACGTGTGGAGCACAAACTCGGCGATGAGGGGCAGCGTCACCGAGAAGTTGTAGCCAAACGTGCCTAGCACGGCCATCATGATAATGACGACGAGGGCCGGAGTGGTGCTGCGGACGTAGCTCAACCCCTCGCCCACCTGCTTAAACACGTTGCCCCGCGCCGGCTTCGGCACGGCGTGGAGCATCTCCGGACGCATCAGCGCCATAGCCAGGATGGCAGGCCCGAAGCTGGCGGCGTTGGCGTAGAACGCGCCCGCGATGCCCAGCGCGCCGATGGCGAGGCCGCCGATGGCCGGCCCGACAATGCGCGCCGCGTTAAACAGCGACGAGTTGAGGGCGACGGCGTTGGGCAGGTCCTCGCGCCCGACCATCTCGACGATGAACGCCTGGCGCGTCGGGTTGTCGAAGGCGTTGACCGTGCCCAGGATCAGGGCCAGGATGTAGACATGCCAGAGCTGGACCTGCCCTGTCATCGTCAGGTAGGCGAGAGCCAGGGCTTGCAGGGCCGAGACGATCTGGGTGCCAATCAAGAATCGGCGCTTCGGGACGCGGTCGGCGAAGACGCCGCCGAACAGGGTCAACAGCAGAATGGGCAGCGTCTGCAAGGCCGTCACCAACCCGACGGCGAAGGGCGAGTTGGTCAACCGCAGAACAAGCCACGACTGGCCGATGGTTTGCATCCAGGTGCCGGTCAGAGAGACAAGCTGACCACCCCAGAACAGACGGTAGTTGTAGTTGCGAAACGCTTGAAATGTCCGAGGCATGGGAACGTCCTTACTCTCGCCATGAATGGCATGTTATAGCACAGGCTCTTGCTACAACAATTCCTGTGCCTACCCACACCAATTCCCGGGCCTGTGTCGAGTCCTCTTAACGTTTTCTCAGCCTCTTCTCGCGTAATTCTCAGGCAGTCGTGGTATCCTTGACAGGCACAGAGATTGCAGGGAAGGATGAGCTATGACTGAGAAGAAGCGAACTCCAGTTCGTTCGAGGAAGAAGAACCTCGGCGGCGTTAAACTCTCGCTGGTGGCGCTGTCGATGGGTCTGACCGTCGGCGGCTGGGCCGTCCTGGCGCGGGGCGACAGCCTCGCCGTCAACGTGGCGGACGCGGAGCCTATCACGTCCATCCAAAGCCCGCCCCCACCGACACCCACCCCGTGGCGCTCTACCCGCGACACACGGCGCTCGACGACGCCGGTCAACCCGCCTGCCGTGGTCCCAACTCAGCCGCAGCCCACGCCGGTTCCGCCGACGACCGCGCCAAGCGCCGTCCCGCCGACCAGCGCACCGCAGGCGCAGCCGACCGCTGTGCCGCCCACCACCGCGCCCCGCACACCTGCGCAGCCCGCGCCCCAGGTCCAGCCCGCGCAACCGGCGCCGCAGGTCCAACCGGCCCAGCCCGCGCCGCGCGTCAACCCGCCGTCGACCGCCCCGCGCGCCACGGGCCGCACGCGGTCTTCGCGCTAGACTCTCCTGCTTATGCTTCGGCAGCACGCCATCACATTTCGGGCCATGAACTGCCAGATGGGAGCGTGGGTGATCGCCGACGATGCCGACGCGGCCCGCCTGGCCCTGGCCGGCGTTGAGGCGTTCATGCGGGCGGCGGAAGCGACGTTGAGCCGCTTCTTGCCCACCAGCGCCCTCAGCCAGTTGAACGCCCGGCTGGGTCAACCGACACCCGTCGTCCCGATGCTGTGGGAGGTGCTGACGCTGGCGCTCGACAGCGCCCAGGCCACCGACGGCCTGTACGACCCGACCATCCTGGATGCTCTTGAAGCGGCAGGCTACGACCGCTCGTTTGAGCAAATCGCTGACACAAGTGGCGCCGCCGCTGTCCCGCCTCGCCCCATCGCTACCTGGCGCGACATCCAGTTAGACCCGGCGACGCGGACGGTGACCCTCCCGCCTGGCCTGCGGGTTGACCTCGGCGGCATCGCCAAAGGCTGGGCGGCGGAGCGCGCCGCCGACAGCCTGGCCCGGCTGGGGTCGTGCCTGGTCGACGCTGGCGGCGACCTGGCGGCGCGGGGCCATCCCGTTGAATGGTCTGCCTGGCCGGTCGGCGTCGCCGACCCGCGCCAGCCTGACGCCGACCTGGCGCTGCTCATGGTGGCGGACCGAGGCGTGGCGACGTCTGGCACCGACTACCGCCGCTGGCGGCGCGGCCAGACAGTTCAGCATCACCTGATCGACCCGCGCACGCGCCGTCCAGCGCAGACCGACTTGCTGTCGGTCACGGTCGTCGCGCCGACGGCCATCGCCGCCGACCTGCACGCCAAGCTGGCGTTGCTCCAGGGAGCAGCGGCGGGCCTGGCCTATCTCGAAGACCTGCCCGACGTCGAGGGCCTGCTCATCAGTGAGGCGGGCGACATGGGGGAGACGTCGGGGTTTCAACAGTACGTGTACAGGGGTGATTGACGATGAACGAGGCCCGCTTGCTCAAGTGGATTGTGGGGTTATGTATTGCTCTGTTTCTCTCGCTCGTCGGTCTGGGGGCGCTCTTCGTTGTCGTCCTGAACGACCCGACCTGGCTGGTCGGCTGGCTATCCTCGATCATGGGGCCTGAACCGAAGGCCTTCTGGTACCTGTCCCGTGCGTCGGGTCTGGTCGCCTATCTCCTCATGTGGCTGTCGCTCGTCGTTGGGCTGTCCATCACCAGCCGCCTGGCGCGTCTGTGGCCGGGTGGGCCGTCCGCCGTCGACCTGCACCAATTCACCGGCCTGCTGGGGCTAGGCTTTGCCACCTTCCACGGCCTGATTCTGCTGGGCGACCACTACATCGGCTACACGCTGAGCCAGATCCTCGTCCCCTTCGCCAGCGGCGAGTACCGGCCGCTGTGGGTCGGCATCGGCCAGGTCAGTTTCTACCTGGCCGTGCTGGTCTCACTGACCTTCTACGTGCGGCGCTTCATTGGCTACCGCGTGTGGCGTACCCTCCACTTTGGCACGTTCGTCGTCTACGCCCTGGTCACGCTGCACAGCCTGACGGCCGGCACCGACACCCTGACCTGGCCCGCGCTCCTCATGTACCTCGTGACCGTCAGCATCACCGGCGGTCTCATCCTGTACCGCCTGCTCACCACCATCCCCCAGGCGCGCCGTGCCCTCTCCTGACATGCCCCTCACCTCCGGCCCCTTCCCCATACATAGGGGGAGGGGAGAGGTCTGGACTCTTCTCCAGTCTCGCGTCAACTATCCGGGGTCTTCTGCCACCGCTCCAGAGTGTCGAACTCGGCAAAGCCCAGGGCCTCGTAGAGCGCGTTGGCGTAGTAGCCCGCGCCCGTGTTGACGTGCGCTTTCTGACCACCCAGCGCGAGCAGCCGCCGCATGGCGTGGACCATCATCGCCGCCGCCAAGCCCCGCCGCCGGTGGTCGGGATGGGTCCCTACCGGCTCGAACGTCCCAACGCGGTTCGCCTCGTCGTACCACACGATGCAGAAGGCCGCGACGCTGCCGTCCGGCGCCTCGACCACGAAGTCCAGGTCGGGGCGGTAGGTGCGGGCGCGGGCCAGAATCCGAATCGTGTCGGGCGTCCAGCGCGTGCCGCCAAACGTCAGGTTGTTGGTGACGGCCAGCTTCGCCCGGTCGGCGGGGTCGGCGGCATTCAGGTTGCGGACGCGGTAGCCGTCGGGGAGCGTCCCATCGGGCAGGAGCGTCGCTAGCGAGCGGCTGCGGAACACCTCGGCCGGCCCCCGATTGACATAGCCGCGCCGTGTGAGCAACTCGCCGCGTAGGGCGTCGTCCTGGAGGGCGTACACCGTCAGGACAGGTGTCCCCGTCCCCGCCGCCGCCCGCGCCGCGACGTGCGCCTCCGCCCAGGCCAGCATCTCGTCTTCAAGGCGACGATAGTCCGGGTGAATCTGCAAGAAGAAATCGTCGCGGCCCTCCGGATTGACCGCCCCCACCAGGTCGCCGTCCCCTGTCTCCCACAGCCGAATGTCCGCCTCCCAGGGGCGGACGCCCGTAATCTCCCCCTGCGCCTGCCCGGCGTAGCGGGCCACCTCCCAGCGGTCAAGCTGCCAGTTGAACTGCCGTCCATAGCGAACGTACGTCGCGCTGAGGAACTGGCGGATGCGCTCGAAGTCCGCCTCCCCCTGGTAAGGGCGGCTGTGGATGCCTGGATTGGTCGCCGCTGACATTGGGCTAGACATACGTCCTCCTGGCCCAATGATGAACCCAGTACTGCGAAAATGGCAAAACCGCCTCACGCGCGCGTGAGGCGGTTAACTTGCCTTCTTCGCCGGGCTTCAGGCCAGGGCCAACTGGGGCTGCGCCGCGGCCATGATGCGCGCGATGTTCTCCGGCGCGTAGAAGTCGGCTGCCGAGACCGTGCCGCCGTTGATGCTCATGAAGCGGTCGGTCTGCGCCTGGTTGCCGCGCAGCGCCGCCAGCAGGCCCAGCATCTGTGGTGAGGGCGCCTCAAGCGCTGCGCGCTGACACGTGATCTCGTAGATGGGCATCATGGTGGTGTTGCGCTCCTGCTCATAGGCGGCGAGAGCCGTGGGCATCGTCTGACGTCCAGCCAGGCCTTCGCCGAGGGCGCGCGCCAGGCGGTCGGCATCCAGGAAGCTGTCGGTAATGCCCCGTCCGATGATGGGGTCCTTGTGGTACCCCGCGTCCCCCACCAGCGCCCAGCCAGGGCCAAACGGCTGGCGGAAGAAGTTAGGGGTGTCGGCGGTTCCGATGAAACGCTCCTCGCGCCGCCCCGCCCGCACCCGCTCGGCCAGGCCGGGCGCCAGGTCTACCGCCGCCATGAAGTACCCCTCATAATCCTCCCGTACCCTATGAAACTCGTCGTGCGGCCAGATGGCGGCGACGCATGTCAGGCCATCGTTGGTCGGAATCGCCAGCAAGCAGCGCTGCGGCCGCATATAGACCTCAATGTCCTCGCACGGGATGCCGCTCCAGTAGGCGTAGTAGCCGCACGTCATCGCCGGCCGCTCGTAGTAGACTGGGGCCTGGACCTGGCGGGCCACAAACGAGTGTATACCATCCGCTCCCACGACGACCTGCGCCGTCTCCGTCACCGCCGCGCCGCCGTGGCTGTGGCCGCGGATGCCTGCCACGCGGTCGCCGTCCCACACCAGCCCCTCGACGACAAAGCCCTCGCGCCCCTCCGCGCCCGCCGCTCGCGCCGCCGCCACCAGTATTGTCTCCAGCGCAAAGCGACGTGGCGCGTACTCCCATCCTACCCGTTTCACCGCCAGCGGCCACCACCGCCAGACAAACCGGCCTAC
>CAZLBQ010000158.1:0-11921 GCA_964557745.1 uncultured Anaerolineales bacterium | reverse complement strand
ACGCCCGGCCACTCGGCGGGCATGGCCTGCCTCTACGAGCCGACGCTGCGCCTGCTCGTCGTCTCCGACGCCGTCCAGGGCTTTGGCCCCGGCGACGCCGGCCTGCCGCTCTACTTCCACTCCGGCGCCCAGTACCGCGCCAGCCTAGCGCGGCTGCTGAGCCTCGACATTGCCACCCTCGTCCTCGGCCACGAGTTCGCCTGGTCGGGCCCCGCTCGCTTCGTCCACCACGGCGAGGACGCGCGCCGCTTTATCGAGGCGAGCCTGGCGGCGGCCCAGGGGGTGGAGCGCGCCGTCGCCGCCGCTCTAGCGCACTCCACCCCAGCCGACTGGCCCGACTTCCAGCGCGCCGTCGTCGCGGCGCTGGCCGCCGAACCCGGCTTCGACCTCCACCCTGGCGGCCCCTTCCCCCGCCTCGGCAAGGGTACGCTCCACAGCGAACTCCGCGACCGGGGCCTCCTGGCATTGACCAATGACGAATGACGAGCTACTGACGATTGACGAATGACGAGCCATTGACGAATGACGATTGGCGAGCCATTGTGACGAATGACGATTGACGATTGACCATTAAAGGCTGCTTGCCGCCTGCCGCCTGCCGCCTGCTGCCTGCTGACCACTGGCCACTGACCACTGACCTATGCAACCCTTCCCAACCCTCGCCCCCCACGCCCGCCGCGTCTTCCTGGGACGCAGCGGCCTTACCCTGCATGTCTATGACAGCCGCGGGAGCGGGCCACCCATTCTGCTCCTCCACGGCCTGGGCGACGAGGCTGACACCTGGCGGCGCCTCCTGCCCTCGCTGGCCACCCGCTTTCGCGTCGTCGCCCCCGACCTGCCCGGCTTTGGCCGGAGCGACCAGCCCCCGCGCCACGACGTGCCCTTCTACGCCAGCGTCGTCATCGACCTGCTCGACACCCTCGGCATCCGCCAGACGGTCCTCGTCGGCCACTCCCTCGGCGCGGCCATCGCCCACTGGACGGCCCTGACCCAGCCCCACCGCGTCAGCCGCCTCATCCTCATCGGCGGCTCCCTCGTCGCCAACCCGCAGCGTCTCGACCGCGTTACGCTCATGTTCCTCATCCCTGGCCTCGGCGAGCGCTTGTACAACCAGTTGCGCGCTGACCCCCAGGCCGCCTACGCCAGCCTGCGCCCCTTCTACGGCGACCTGGACCGCCTGCCCCAGGCCGAGCGCGACTTCCTATTCGAGCGCGTCAACGAGCGCGTCTGGAGCGACGGCCAGCGCCGCGCCTTCCTGGCCGCCTTCCGCGCCCTGGCCCGCTGGCTGCCCCGCCAACAGCGCGGTCTCCCCGCCCGCCTCGCCGCCCTGGGCGTCCCAACCCTCGCCATCTGGGGCCAGCGCGACGTTGTCAACCGCGTCGCCGGGGCTTATGCCCTGGTCGCCGCTCAGCCCACCACCCGCCTCGTCGTCGTCCCCGGCGCCGGCCACAACGTCCACCAGGAGCAACCTGTCGCCGTCCTGAGCGCCATTGGCAAGACCCTTGCTGGCTGACTTCGCAGTCGTTCCCGAGAGGAGGCTGTATGGACACCCTGACCGCGATTCGGAAACAGCGCGCGGTGCGCGCCTTCGCCGACCAGCCCGTCACCGACGAGCAATTGCACACCGTCCTCAATGCCGGCCGTCTGTCGGGTAGCTCCAAGAACACCCAGCCCTGGCAGTTCATCGTCGTCCGCGACGCGGGGATCAAGCGCGACCTCGCCGCGTGTGGGCGGTTCTCCGCTCACCTGCTCGACGCGCCCCTCGCCATCGTCGTCCTCATGCCCTCCGACTCCTTCTGGTCAGGTGTCGACGCCGGGCGCACCGCCCAGAACATGATGCTCGCCGCCACTGCCCTCGGCCTCGGCACGTGTATCGCCACCATGCACGACTCCGACTGCGCCCGCCGCGTCCTCGGCCTGCCGCCCGACCTCAACCCACAGTTTACCTTCTCGCTGGGGGTCCCCGCCGCCCCTACGCCCACGCCCGAAGAGCGCGCCTTCCAGCAGACCGTCCTGCCCCGCGCCGACCGCAAGCCCCTGGCCGACCTGGTCCACTACGACCGCTTTGGCCAGCGCACCCCGTTGCATGGCGGGTAGGGGCGAACCTACGTGTTCGCGCTGTCTCCAACGGAAAGGTTTCCCATGTCCGCTATCCGGCGCTGGCTCGCGCCCACCCTCCTGGGCGCCCTGGCGCTTCTCATCCTCGGCCAGATGGGCCGCTCCGTCGGGGCCGCCCCCGCTCAGACCACCCCGACGGCCACACCGGCTGCTCTCGTCTACCTGCCCCATCTCGCTCGTGGCATCACCCCGCCCATCCCTACCCCGACGCCCCGCGCTGGTACCCTGGTCCTCAGCGGGCACATCTACGAGGCGCTCCCCGGCGCCCTCGTCGGCATCCCCGACGCCCAGGTCGGCGTCGCCCTCTGCAACGCGACGCCCTGGCTGACGCGTACGCTGGCCGATGGTAGCTACAGACTCGAAATCCCTGAGCTGAGTTGGCGCTTCTGCGACGAGGCCGTCTACAAGGTCCAGGCGTCGGGCTTTGCGTCGCTCCAGGCCACGCTGCCCGTCGCCGACCTGCTCACCCAACCCGCCCGCGACTTCGCCCTGCTGCGCCTCACGCCCACGCCCGCCGTCTCGCCCACAGCCACCCCGGCTGACCTCGTCCTCACCGGCTTCGTCTACGACGCCGTCCTCGGCCCCAGCGCGCCCATCGAAGGCGCGCAGGTCGCGGTCACCGTCTGCGTCCCACGCAGCTTCGCCACCCTCAGCGATGTCGAAGGCCGCTACCGTCTCTTCGTCCCGGCGTCCTATCTCAGCGGCTGCGGCCAGGTCAACGTCACCGTCTCGGCCCCCGGCTATGGTCTGCTCACCTTCCCCGCCGCCACGAGCGACCTGTTCGCCAATCCGGTCCGCGACTTCGCCCTGCTCCGCCTGACCCCAACGCCGACCGGCCCCACCCTCACGCCCTCCGTGACGCCCACGGCCTCGCTGACCCCGACCGCGTCCCTGACGCCCACCGCCAGCCTGACGCCCACGGCCTCACTGACCCCGACTGCGTCCTTGACGCCTACCGCCAGCCTGACGCCCACTATCACCACGACGCCGACCGTCACCCCGACACCGAGCCTCACGCCCACCGTCACAGCGACCGTGACGCCCACGCCAAGCGTCACACCGACCGCCACCGCCACGCCGACCGTCACCCTGACGCCGACCGAGACCCTCACTCCGACCCCGTCGGCGACCGCCACCGACACACCGACGGCCACGCCGACACCAACCGCGACTGACACGCCGACGCCGTCGCCCACCCCCACCATCACCCCGACCCCGACGCGCACCCCCATTCCCGGCGTCTTCGGCGACATACGCATCACCCTTCTGCACCCGGACGGTGACGACGAGTGGATTCAGATCAGCAACCTCTCCGGCCTCAGCCAACCCCTCGGCGGCTGGGTCATCCAGAGCTACGATGGGACGCCACCCTGCTCGCCCTCCTCGCGCCAGATCTTCGGCTTCCGCGCCGACGTCGTCCTCCGCGTCGGCGAGTCTGTTCGCGTCCACAGCGGCCACGCCGCCGCCACGCTGACCCCGACAGCCACCGACCTCGTCTGGACGACGGCCTCCATCTGGAACGACCAGGGCGACCGCGCCGACCTCCTCACCCCCGGTGGCGTCCTCGTCGACACCTGGGTCTACGGCGTCTGTCAATAAAGAAAGGCGGCTGGCCAAGTGACAAGTGACAAGTGACAAGTGACAAGTAAGAAGGCTTCCTACTTGAAACTTGCTACTTGAAACTTGAAACTTGTCTCAGCCGCCTCGGAGTTCTTCCGCCAGCGGACTCTCTAACCCACCCCATCATAGCACAAACGTTCTGTGCTGTCAACCCCTTTTCGCTCTCTTAAACCCTCTATGCAAAAACCTGCCGTTTCGGTAAGACTCCCGCATACAAAGCTGGGCGCGGACCTCTGAGTCCCCGCCCAGTAGCCTTCTCCTTATTCAATTATCCCTGGTGCCCTCTCAGGCGCTACCTCGACGTGATACCCTTAGTTCACTCAGGCCACCCAAACCGCAGGAGGTTACTAACGCATTCTCCCTGGGTTCGGAACTGCGCCTGCAAGTAAGGGTCTGTTCGGCACAGTTGCAACGCGGGAGTGTTGACGAATTGCTGGTACTGGCTGACACACTGCCCTTTGCAGGGCAAGCCCATGTTGTTAGTGGCGTCACACAGATCAGACACACTAGACACGGCGTACGCATTCCCCGTCAGAGCGACGAGCACGAGCACCACGATCACAGCGCCAACGACGGACAGCAGCACCATCTTCTTCATGACCCACCTCCTGTGGGAATGAGCGTTGATAGGTTGACCGACCCAACAGTCGTTCGTTCCCCAAGGTTAGGTCACGACGAGCGGCCGCATCATGTCGTGCTCCTCGTGTTCGAGGATGTGACAGTGCCACACATACTCGTTGCCACCGGTGCGGGGGCTGCTGGGGACGGCGAACGGCACCACTGGCAGGTCGAACTTCATGATCACCGTCGTCACCTCACCCGGGTTCATCCGCACCGTTTCTTTCCACCCCAGCTCGGTCGCGTCAGGGCCCCGTGCTGGGCCAGTGTAGGTGTAGATCGACGTGCCCGTGCCGGTATACTTCTTGACGTCGAACGGCTGGCGCGACAGGATCTGGACGTTGACGAGGTGGAAGTGGACAGGGTGCGTATCGGCCGTTAGGTTCGCGATCTGCCACACCTCGGTCGCCCCGGCGCTTGGTGTCTCAGTCGCAGCGGCATCATACGCGAGCCCAACGGGCAACTTGGTGCCCAGGAACTGGATCAACCGCCCATAGGCGTCGAAGGCCTCGTTCAGGGTCAGTTGACGGACAGGGACGCCGGTCGGCGGGGGCAAGGGCTGCGTCGTCGGCGGCACGAGGAACGGGTCGAGGCCAGCTCGCAGGTCGGTACCCGTCACCGCCCATGCCAAATCCTGACCTGTCGCTGCGACGACGTTGAAGCGCAGGATCTGCCGCGTGTTGGGACCATAGCCGGGGGCGGGCTGCACCGGGTTCTGAGGCGCGCCTGGGAAATAGTCGTTGACGGCCGCGCCCATCGGGAACGGCGCCGGGGCGTCATTGTAGAGGATGATCTTCTTGCCCGCGAAGCCGCTAAAGTCGACCACGACGTCCCAGCGCTCGGCGGGGGCAGTGATGAGGCTACCCGATAGGGTCGCTGCGTTAAACGGCTTGTTAGACTGCACGGTCACCGAGTCGTACAGGAAGCCACCCTCGGTCCCCAACACGAGGAAGTCCGGTCCCTTGGCGTTCAAGGGGGTCAGTGTCCGCGAGTTGAGGCTAATGCTGTCGGCGCTGCCGTTGTCCACGTAGAGCTGCAGATTGAGGAAGCGCGCCTGACAGGCGTTCAGGATGCGGAACCGATAGCGCCGCGCCTCCACCGTCACCTCGGGGTAGACCAGGCCGTTGGCCAGCATCGTGTCGCCGAACATCTCCGGGATGACTGAAGGATCGGGGAGCGGCAGACCGCCGGTGCCAATCTTCCAGCGGGTTCGCTCGTAGGTGTGGGGGTACCACAGACTGCCGGGGGTAGTCGGGCCTGTCCAGGTCGGGTCGGCCGTCCTGATGTTGCTGCCGACAAAGATTTTATCCTGGATGACGATGGGAATCTCCCGCCCGCTGTTCTCGACAAAATCGGGCAGGCCCTTGTTCTTCAGGTTGATCTCGGACACATCGCGGATGATGTAGGCGCTGGCGAGGCCGGCGTAGGCGTTCAGGCGCGTATAGCCGAAGGCGTGGTCGTGGTACCACATCATGCGCGCGCTCTGGGTGTTGGGGTAATAGTACTCGCCCTCATTGGCCGCCGCCCCTGGGTGTAACACACTATTGCCCACCCAGCTTACGTCGGCGCCTCCAGGCCACCACGTGGCGCGCGGCCCCCCGTCGCTCACCCAGGGTACGAACCCTCCGTGGAGATGGACTGAC
Organism: uncultured Anaerolineales bacterium; assembly: GCA_964557745.1. Lineage (GTDB taxonomy): Bacteria > Chloroflexota > Anaerolineae > Epilineales > JAHCIE01 > JAHCIE01. The sequence continues at coordinate 5,922 of CAZLBQ010000158.1, read as the reverse complement.
ACGCCGTTGACGGGGTTGTTGACACCACCCCCGCCCGCGCCCATCAGCGTTCCATCGACCGGCAGGATGTGCGTCGTCGGTAAGTTGTTGCGGAAGGTAATCTGGACGGGTGTACCCTTATTGGCGACGATGATGCCGCCGAGGTGGCGAGGAGTGGCATTGCTCGCTGGGTTGTACCCCCACAACGTCGTGGAGCCCAGGGTGGGATGGAGTTGGTCGGTGAATTGTCCAATGTTGATGGTGTAGTGGGTGACCCCAGGCTGCCACCAGCCCGGATTAGTGGTATCCCGCGTGGCGACTGGAATGCCAGTTGCCCCCCCAACACCTCTCAGAGGTTGGATGAACTTCTTGAGCCCCGTCGGGCTCTGATAGAACGCCTCGGCCACTGGCCCATCCAGAGGCCACCGGCCGGCCAGGTAGATCCCGGCTCCTACGGCTCCACTCAGCTTCAAAAATTGTCGTCGCGTGAGCTGCATAGCTCCCCCTTCGTGGCGCGTCGTGCGAGGCAAGGATCATCATCTGGGGCGGACGAGTCCATCTCCGCTCTCACCGGCGCCACGTACATCATGGCCCCCCCGGGCTAATGTACGCGCGAGCCGCAGCATGTGACAGTGAATGTCTGGCTGCCCCGTCCTTTCTAGCGCTCCTCCATTCAGCAGGTCCGCTACCTCTATCCTGAGAGAGTTGCTCAGAATAACCGGGTGGACTATTTGTACGACAGCGCGATACCCTATTTAAGCCCATTTGTGAAGAAATTCCGGTAGTATCTTCACCACATAGCGTGAAGACTCCCTAACGCGTCGTGCTCTCGGCTCCGGCAGAATCAAGTCTGCCCCTCCATCCCGCTTTTGACTACCCCCTTGACCGTTCTTTAGCCTGCGCCTTGACCCCTCCCTGCTACACTGTTCGCATAACCAGAGACCCTCGGTCGAGTGTAACCGGCGACTTGTCAAAGGAGTTCTAGCCATGAAGCGTCTCGTTCTCTTGCTCTGAGCCTCTGTTGTCCTGTCGGTGTTCGCCCTCGCCCTGTTCGGCGCCGTCGTCAGCCTTGCCGCCGAGGCTCCCCGACCGGAAGTCCCTGCCTACCTGATGGAGGACGAGGGTCACGGCCTCGACCTCATCATCCGCCGCTACATCTCGCCCGACATCCGCTCGCCTCTCGTACTCAGTGCCAACGATCGCCACATCATCGTCGTGGGGCGCATGCACTGCACTCAGGGCGAGAGGTTCCGCATCGACGTTACCCTGCAGCAAGCTGCGACGGGCGCCTACGCCGAGGGGCATACCCAGGCCACGTGCAGCGGCGAGATTCAGCTCTGGGAGGTGGATGCCGTGGCGCGCGGCCCGGTCCCCTTCAAGTCCGGGCCGGCCTCTGCCAGCGCCGTCGCCACCACCTGGGCGCGCGGGCGGCTCACCGATACCTTCCACTGGGGCCGCAACCTGACCCTCGTTCACTAGCCTGTCATGGAGTGGGACACACGAGGAGGGGCGTTGGGCCGCAGGTAGGCAGCCCAACGCCCCTCTCATTGAAGGACGAAAAGGGACCGGCCTACGCCGGTCCCCCTAATCCTTTCATTATGTGCTGGCTAGTCTACGCCAAGCTGCTCTCTCACCACGCGCGACAAGTCCTGAATCTCGAACGGCTTGCGGAGAACGGCGCCGACTCCCGCTCGCTGCGAGAACGACTCCTCCACGGGTCGCGCCGTCATCATAATCACCTGCGGGTGGCGTCCATTCCGATGAGCATACTGCTGCAAGAACTTCTCGCCCTCGCCGTTCAAGCCGAGGTCGAGCAGGACCACGTCAAACGGAGCGCGCCCTACCCGCTCCAGCGCCTCACCGACGTCGGTCGCCGTCTCGCACACGTATCCGTCTTCCCCCAGCACAATCTCCAGCAACTCGCACAAAGCCTGGTCGTCATCAACAACCAGAATACGAGCGGTAGCCACAGCGCCCTCCTCCCAGCGAACGTGGCCGGAAGCCAGCGAGCCGTGCAGTCACTCCATGACCCATGCTCCAGCGCTATCCGAGGTCAAATAGGGGACAGTCTTTGGTACTAATCCTAGCATACACCTTTTTATAGAACGTGTCAATTGTGCGATTAGTTACTCAATTTCGGCGCAATTACCTAAATATTACTTCTTTCTGGCCGTGCCGGTATAGGTTTTGCTCTATAGCCACGCGTCAATGTTCTGAATGTACGGTTTGACTCGCTTGCTCGTCCGGAGGTGACATGGATCGCGCTCGTGACCGCTCTAGCCCCGCTCGATCGGTCCTCGGAAACGATGATTCCGAGGACCGTCCGCCGCGTGGCGCTCGCCCCGCTCGTCGTGCTCGCCTGGCCCTCCATCTCGACGAGGCTGACTGGGACCCCGACGAGTGGTCGTCTATCCTCTACACCCCCCGCGTACGCAATGCGCCGAGCCGCCTGCGGTAAGGCCGGCAGCGCCAGAGTCGTCAGGCGCTCACGACGGCTCTGCTCGCGACAACACTCGTGTCCGTTCCATGGTGGGAAAGGCAATTCCAATGCGCTACTCTAGCCTGCCGCAGCCCTCTTGTGAGCGCCTCCTCGACGGCCTGCGGCACCAGATGTTCAACATCCTGACCGTCATTCGCGGTCGCGCGTCCCTGGCCGAGCGCCAGCCAGACGCCGCCTCCGTGCACCTGTGGTCCATCCAGACCCAGGTCGAGCGGGCCACCCGCCTGCTCCGCCTCGCCGAGTGCTGGGCCGGCCTTCAGCAAACGCCATTAACCCCCCTCGATGTCAACCCCATTATCACGCGCGCGGTGAGCCAGTACCGCACCGTCTATCCCGCGCCCCGCATTACCCTCAAGCAAGAAGCGCGCGGCGTCATTTACGGCCATCCCTTTGAACTGGAATGCGCCGTGAGCGAGCTAATCCTCAATGCCCTCGAATCTGACACCGCCACCCGCGTCGCTGTCCAGACCCGTGTTGTGGATGATACGGTCCACGTCGCGGTTGAGGATGACGGGGACGGCATTCCCGCTGACACCCTGGCGCGCGCGTATGAGATCTTCTATAGCACGCGCGCTAACCACGCCGGCCTGGGCCTCCCCGTCGCCGGTCGCGTCGCCACCCGCCATCAAGGCGACCTGGAACTTGTCAGCCTGCCCCGCGTCCTGACGCGCGCCACTCTCCTCTTCCCCGCCGCGTAGCGGCTCCACGGTCGTTCCCACTCGGCCGTCCCCCGTCGGCTCTCGGCGCTGGACGGCCGTCTCTCGTCTTCTTGACTTCCCCCTTCCCCCCGGCTAACATTAAATTATGACCACTCCCGTCGCCACCTCTACCCCCGACGTCCGGACCAGCGCCGTTCGCCACGTGGGCATCCTGCACCACCCTCGCATCCCCGAAACGCCGGCCCTGGCCCAGCAGTTAGCGGAGCGGGTGCGCGCGGCAGGCGGTGACGCCTGGCTGGCCTCTGCCTGGGACCAGGGCGAGATTCTGCGCCACATGCCCCGCCTGAACCTGCTGGTAACGCTAGGTGGGGATGGGACGTTGCTCCGCGCCGCTCGCTCGGCTGCGCCCTATGGCGTGCCGCTGCTCGGCGTCAACTTCGGTCGCCTCGGCTTCCTAACCGAGTTGCGCCCGCCCGATGCCAACGCTGGCGTCCAGCGCGTCCTCGATGGGGAAGGCTGGCTCGACCGTCGCGGCATGTTGCGCGTCGAGGTCCGCCGTGACGGCGCGCCCCTGCTCCAGACCGACGGCCTCAACGACTGCTTCGTCGGGCGTGGCGAGTCCCCGCGCACTGTGCGTCTCGTCGTCCGTATCGACGGCGCGCTGCTGGCGACCATTGCTGGCGACGGCATGATCGTCGCCACCTCGACCGGCTCGACGGCTTACGCCGTGGCTGCCGGCGGCCCCATCCTGCTCCCCGAGACATCGGCCCTGGTCCTGGCCCCCGTCGCCGCCCACCTGCTGGCCTTGCGGCCCATGGTCCTCCCGACCACCGTCCGCATCGAGGTCGAGCCGAGTGACGAGCCTGCCTCGGTGCTGTCCGTCGATGGTCAGGTCAATCTCGATCTCGCGCCCGGCGACCGCGTGACCGTCGTCGCCAGTCCGAATTCGGCCAGTTTTATTCGTCTTCAGCCCGCGAACAACTTCATCGCCACGCTCTTGGAACGACTACGGTGAACTACGGTAAGATGTATGCCTACCCGCAGTGATAAAGACGCGCTTGAACTCGATAATCTCATTCGTCAGGGTGAGGCGGCGGCCCGCGTCGGCGACCGCGCCGAGGCTGAGGCCCTGTTGCGCCGCGCCACGGCTGAGTATCCCTATAATGAAGCCGCCTGGCTGGCTCTGGCCGGTGTCGTCGAAGACCTGGCCGAGAAGCGGACCATCCTGCAACGTGTTCAGCACATCAACCCTGCCAGCGAGGAAGCGCGCCTGGGCCTGGAGCGCATCGCCAGCAAGCTCGGCCCTGCTCCCGCCGATACCGCCGAGGACGCCGTCGAGGCTGTACCCTGCGTATGCGGGTCCGGCAAGACCACCCTACTCCGCTGCAGCAAGTGCGGCAAGCCCATCTGCCCCGACTGCTCGATTCGCACCCCCGTCGGCCTGCGCTGCAAAGAGTGCGCCGCCGTCCGCAAGTCGCCCATCTACAGCCTGTCGGCCCGCGATGTCCTGGTCGCTGGCGTCGTCGGCTTGGCCCTGTCCACCATCGCCGCCATCATCGGCGGTAGCCTGGGCGGCTTCCTCGGCTTCTTCACCTTCTTCGTTGGCCTCGCCGCCGGCGGCTTCGTCGCCGACCTCATGAGCCGCGCCGTCCGCTACAAGCGCGGCGTCGGGATGCAGATTCTCGCCGTGGTGTGCCTGGTCCTCGGCGCGGCGGTTCTCTTCTTCCTGCCGCGCGGTGTGTTCGGCGCCATCGGCCTCCGCCCCGGCTTCAACATCTTCTACCTCATCGCCGCCATCGCCGCCGCCATCGGCCGCCTGCGCTGACCCTACTCGACAATGAACTCGGCGGGCACGCTGTCCGCCAGCCACACCTTGTCGTTGCCCTGGTAGAAGCGCACCCCCGCCGCGTGCGCTTCTGCCGCCTGTATCGTCAGAATCACCGGCCGCCCCGCCTTCCGCCGCGCCACTTCGAGCGCCGTCGCCTCGTCCACCGACAGGTGGACGTACTGGCGGCGCATCGGACGCAGGCCCTCGCGCCCAATGGCGGCCAGCGCCCGCTCTGTCGTGGCCTCGCCGCTATGGATTGTTGCCTGGTGCCAGGATGACCGACGCAACGCGTCCGCCATTAGCCTGCTGGCCGGTATAGATAACGATAAACTGGCCTGGCTCGGCGTCATCCCAGGCGCTGGCGTCGAACAGAGCCTTGAGACTCTCGGACTGGTAGAGGTCCACGAGACTTCCGCTGGGCGCCGTGTAGGTGCGGACGAGCGTGCTATCGTGGCGCGAGAGACCGGGCAATGGCTCGCGCCTCAGCTAGCGTCACCGAGTTGGTGCGGTCGCCGAATACCCGGGTCAGGTTAAAGACGCGGTCGGTATAGATGACCAGGTAGCGGCCATTCTCGTAGCGGTACGGCGCGGCCCGATCCGGGCTTGCGCCGTGCAGCGCTTCCCACTGGGCGCGGGTAAGGCCAATGCCACCCCCGCTGGATACCTTCGGCGCGGCTGTTGGTGCACTGGTCGCCGTTGGCGCTGGCGCGGTGGTAGCCGTTGGCTGCCCTGCCGTCGGCGACGGGGCAGTTTTCGGTTGCGTCGTCGCACTCGGCATCGCAGTCGGTGGTACCGTTGGTAGTGGAGCCGTCGGCGTTGCGTTGGGGATCGTTGGTGAGGCGGCCACGGCGACAGGCGCAACTGTCGCAGGGAGAGCTGGCGCTGTTGGCGCGACGGTCGTGGCTGGCGGATTAGGGGCAAAGAGCCGTGAAGTAGCCGAACATAGGATGCAGAGG
>CAZLBQ010000157.1:0-11956 GCA_964557745.1 uncultured Anaerolineales bacterium | reverse complement strand
CAGCCTGCTGGCGTTTCTGACCGGCTGGAGCTTCGAGGCCGCGACGGCGGACGCCACCCGCCACACCGAGCGCGTTGTCGGGGCCGAGGATGTCCGGCTCGTCTTCGAGAAGATGCTCTGGCACTACGACGAGCCGTTTAACGACTATTCCTATCTGCCTACCTATTACCTCTGCCGCGCCGCCCGCCAGGTGATTACCGTCGCCCTGTCGGGGGACGGCGGGGATGAACTATTCGCCGGCTACCGCAAATACCAACGCCTCAGCATGAGGCAGGACCTTCTCCGTCTCCTCCCTCAGCCCCTCACGCAACGGCTCGCCGCCGGCGTGCAGGGTCTCCTGCCGGCAACAAGCGCCTGGGGGAGCAAGCTGGCCCCTTATGGGATGGATGCGCCTGGCATGATGCTAGACATGTTGACGACGGGCTTTTCTGTCAACACGCTATCGCGTGTGGCGCGCGGACCCCTGGCCGCTGCCCTTCGGCATTATAACCCCTGGGACACGGTCCACGCCCTGCTCGCCAAGGCCCCCCCGCAGGAGGTCGGTCTGGTCAATAGTATGCGCTACCTGGACTTGAAATTGACCCTGGGTGGCGACATGCTGGTCAAGGTCGACCGCGCCAGTATGGCGGTGGCTCTCGAAGCCCGCCCCGTCTACCTGCACCGCGACATGCTCACCCTGGCTGGACGGATACCCCCCGGCGCCCTGGTGGACAGGAAACGCGCCAAGAAGGCGCTAAAGTCCGCCCTGCATCCCTGGTTACCCGCCTCGATTCTGCATCGCCCGAAAATGGGTTTCGCGCTGCCTCTCAAGGAATGGATGAATGGCCGGCTTTTCGATATGTTTACCCAGGAAAAGACGCTCGATAGCTTGGCCCATTTACTCGATATGAATCTCGCGGCGCCCACTCTTGGGCCTGACCCTGGCGGGCCGGGCAACCCCACCCTGCGCCGTCATAGCCTCTTCTTTCTAGAGCACTGGCTCGCCACGTGGGCGTGATTCTACCGTCGTTGACCTTCCGCGAACGGCAACAGGTGGCACAGATTATGAGCGCAGTCAAAACAGTCAAACTCCTCATCGATCCCCCCTCGTACCACTTTCTAGGGGACAAGCTCTTCAACGTCGATACGGCTCGTTTCTGTGGGGACAACGTTAACACTCCCTATGCCTATCTGCGCGATTACTTGGCCTCCAGGGGAGTCGAGGTTCATACGGCCGACTATCTTTCCGACCGTCCGAATGGGGACTGCCATGTCTATGTCTCAATGGGGATGCTGGACAATTATCGAAGTCTCGCTCAACGAGAAGACGTCATTCTCAGTGCATTCTTTGCCATGGAGTGCCCGATTGTGGAGCCTTCGCTGTATCGCGAGTTAAATGAAGCGCAACACCACTTCCATCGTATCTACTCCTGGAGCGACAGCGCCTCCCTGGAACGTTTTGTCGGTGGACCGTTGCTGTGTCGGTCTTTCCAGTGGCCGCAGGCCTTCGCGGATGTCCACGCGCCTATTTGGTCTCAGACCGACCGCAAGTTCCTCGTCATCATCAACAAGAACAAGCTGCCCCGTGTGTACTGGCAGGAACTGTACACCGAGCGGTTACGCGCGATTGAATACTTTGCCCGGACCGATGAGATTGATCTATTTGGGGTCGGTTGGGATGTTCCGCCCTATCGCGTCGGCAAGACCTGGCTGCCCTATACACTCCAGCGCGCCCACCGTAGCCTTCTCCATTACTGGCATACCTTCCATCCGGACCCTCTCCTTCAAGCGGCGCGGCGCTGTTATCGCGGCGTTGCAGAGTCCAAGGCCGAGACGCTAGGGAACTACACTTTTGCCGTGTGCTTTGAGAATATGGTTTTGAAGGGCTGGATCACGGAGAAGATCTTCGACTGCTTCTACGCCGGCGCGATTCCGGTTTACTGGGGCGCGCCGGATATTGAAGACTATGTGCCTGCCGAGTGCTTTATCGACATGCGCCAGTTCAAGGGCTATGAAGACCTGCGGCGCTATTTGAAATCACTCGATGAGAACGCTATTCGAGTCTATAAGGAGAATGCGCGGGACTACCTCAGATCGCCGCAGTTCAGGCCATTTTCCAAGGAAGCGTTCGTAGAGTTGTTTTGTGCGTTGATTGCAGAAGACACGGGTCTTCAGGTCGGTTAGGTTAAGCTGATGCTAAAAATGATTGCTACGATTGGCGTTATCCAGGTTGTCGCGATTGTGATGAACGTGATCCGTTCCAAGGTCCTGGCAGTCTTGCTAGGTCCAGTGGGCGTTGGCGTCGTGAGTGTCATAGACCAGACAGTTCAACTGGTAGCCTATATTAGTGCCTTTAGCCTCCCCTTTGCCGCTGTGAAGTTCTTGTCACTCTCGCATAGTCAAGGCCCAGCGGCATTCGCTAGAACATACGGACTGTTTGTGAGGATGCTGCTCATACTCACCACTATCGGGACGGCCATTAGCTTAGTGATCGTATGGGTTCAACCACACTCACTAGGCTCGGAGTTGGATAACTATCGAGCGTTTCTCCTGCCCGCCTTGCTCGCCGTGCCTGGCATGGCCCTCCAAGGCTTCTTCAGTAGTGTCTTGGCTGCTGCGCAAAAGGCCAGGACATCGGCGGTTATGAGTGTTATCGTCGCTTTTGTCTTGACTGGCGCCGCCTACCTCGGTATTCGCTTCGCGGGTATTGCTGGCTTCTACTGGTGCAATGTCTTTGCCGGCTTGCTTGTTGTAGTCGTGATGCTTGTCTACTTGAGCCGCAAACTGGACATGCCGCTCTTTGGTCGGCCCCAGGGACTAGGGGCCGAATTCCGAGCGCACCCGCGAGTGATTACATTTGCCTTTATCCTGTTCAGCACATCCGTTACTTACTCCTTATCGTACTTTATGGCTCGTTATACCGTGCTAACGGGCTTTGGCCCCGCAGAGGCTGGCCTGCTCCAGGCTGCTATCGCCTTAGCCGCTTCCCTCAATCTTGTCCTTAACCCGGCGAACGGTCTATATCTCACGCCCATTCTTAATCGTGATGTCCCTCATGCCGACAAAATGCACGTTGCCTCGGAGTTCCAGTCTAAGCTGATGCTTGTCATCAGCATGATTGCCATGCCTATGGTGTTATTCCCGCAATGGCTTATCACCCTCTTCTACTCGTCCTCGTTCTTGACGGTGAGCTTCGCTGTTCCGGTGTTTGTCGTGGCTCAGTGTATGGTTCAGCTCGCAGGGGTATATCAAGCGCTTCTGATTGGCGTCGATGATCTCAAATTCTACGGCCTGATTGTGAGTACGACACAAATCCTGCTCGGCGTACTTGCCTGGGTGCTTGCGCCTTATTACGGCATCCTTGGCGTAGGCATTGCCTGCCTGATTTCTAGCACGGCTACCTTCTTTCTGACCTTGGCTCGTCTCGGGCACAAGTACGGCTTCCGCGTGTCACCCCGTTTATGGCTCTCCATGAGCTATGGCCTATTGGCCCTCCTCCTGAGTGGGGCGATCATGAATCACTACGATACATGGGCGCTCCCCGTGATTGTCAGCAAACTGGCGCTCTATCTCTTGTTCTTGTTCAGCCTGTTAGTCTTCTTGAGCCGTGAAGAACGCCAAGAGCTGTTTCGTCGCGTCGAGCAATCCCTGGCCTATATCCGATTTCGAGGCGATACAGACCCAATGCCTCGCCTGCCTCAATAATGGTAAAAGGGAGCATGAGGATGAGAACTCGTGTCACCATGGGACGTATCCTATTCATTGCGGTTTTGGCCGCCTTATTCCTCCTTCCCAATCAGGGGGCATTTGTCCGCGCTCAGGGCGGGCCAACCAATCTCGCCTTGAACAAGCCGGCGACTCAATCAAGCACATATGTCGATGGGGCGGGCTTTGCGGCGGTTGCCGGCCTAGCGGTGGATGGCAATACAAGCGGCATCTGGGCTGATCGGTCCATTTCTCATACTCTCAATGATGCCCAGGCTTGGTGGCAAGTCGATCTTCAGGCTGTCCAGTCTATCAGCACGATTGACATATGGAACCGCACCGATTACGGGAGTTCTCGACTCAGCGCCTTCTATGTCTTTGTCTCTGACAACCCTTTCACGTCGACCGATGTCAATGCCACCATCAGCCAATCTGGCGTCTCAAGCTACTACACGCCTGGTCAAGCCGGTACTCCGACGACGATCAGCGTCAATCGCACTGGCCGCTATGTTCGGCTGCAGTTGACGGGCACCAACTATCTTCACCCGGCCGAGATTCAGGTCTGGTCCGGCAGTGGTGGGGCTCCGACCAACACGCCAGGCCCAACCTTTACCCCATCGCCTACGACGGTCGGCCCGACCCTGACCCCGACCGCCACTCCGGCGGCCTGGCTGCTCTCAGGCAATAGTGCTACGAATCCGGGTACAAATTTCCTGGGCACCACAGACAACCAGCCGCTCGTGGTGAAGACGAATGGGGCTGAGGCCGTGCGGGTTAACACGGCCGGCAGCCTGGGCATTGGCTCGACGACGCCGCTGGGGGGGGTGTACGTGCGGAACCGGGGCAGCACGGCGGACCGCACTGACATATCGCTTGACACGACCTCTGTCGACTTTCGCCGCCGCAGTCTACGGTTTCTCCGTGATGGCATCCTGCGCTACGCCCTGGATGTGGACAACGCGGCGGAGCTGGGGGGCAACAGCGGCTCTATCTTTGGGCTGAATGCCTACAGTGATACGGGTACCTACCTGCGGAATGTGTTTGCCATTCGGCGCAACGATGGGGCGGTGCTGTGGTTCTCCAATGACGCGAATGCGATGATGGCGATTGGAGCCACCGACGTCACGGCGGGGAGTAAACTCACCATCAGGAGTTCCGTTGGCCTCGCCTTGCGCGCTCAGAGTATTACCAATAGCACGACTGGGGTACAAAGCGCCCTCAAGAGCCAGGCAGTATCAGCGGGGGACATGGTGGATGGCTTCGGGCCCCAGATGCTACTGTCCATCCAGGATAACGCAGGGGTCGACAATGACATTGCGGCTGTCGGAGCGCTGAGAGCGGGCGCCGACAACAACGGGAGTTTGCTCTTGTCGACATCGAACGGGGGCGCCCCGACGGAAAAGATGAGGATTATGCCCGACGGCAAGGTGGGCATCGGGACCACTGCACCCGGCTCCGCTTTGACCGTGGCCGGGGTGGTCGAGTCAACCAGCGGCGGGATCAAGTTCCCCGACGGGACCATCCAGACGACGGCTGCGGGCGGCCCAAGTGACCGCAACCTCAAGGCCAACTTCGAGGCCGTTGACGGGCCGGCTGTTCTGGCTCGGCTGGCGACACTGCCTGTGCAGACGTGGAACTACAAGAGCGACGACGTCTCGATTCGTCACATGGGACCGATGGCCCAGGACTTCTACGCGGCCTTCGGGGTGGGGCGCGACGACAAGTACATCAACTCGGTCGACGCTGACGGGGTGCAGATGGCGGCCATCCAGGCTCTTTACCAGACAGTGCAGGAGCAAAAGGTCGAACTCACGACTCTCGAAACCGAGAGCGCCGCGCAGCGGGAGCAGATCGCCAATCTCCAGGCTCAGGTCACCCACCAGCAGGAGCGGAATGACGCGCTGGAAGCGCGCCTGGCCGTTCTTGAGCAAGCGGGTCAGTCACGCGCCAATGCGACCGCCAACGAGGGGGCCAGCCTGCCGATGGGGTGGCCGTGGTGGGGCCTCTTGGTACTGGTAGGCCTGGTCACGGTTCAGCGGTTCCGCCGTCCCCGGAGCTAGACGATGACAGCGCCACATAGTGAGGGCATGACTGTGTCTCTATCCGACTCGGCCGGGTATTTTGACAAGATAGTTGTGGAGTATGATGGCTGGTACAACGCCCCGTCGGCGGGGGGGTACGCGCTCCGTGTGCGCCGGCAGCGCATCATGGAGTTGCTGGACGCCCCAGCCGGCCGGGCGCTCGACGTGGGCTGCGGGCCTGGCATCTTAGCGGCGAAGCTGCTGGCGCGCGGCTACGAGTTCTGGGGCGTCGATGCTGCCCCGCATATGATCGAGTACTGCCGTCACCGGTTCGGGACACGACACGATGCTCACTTCTCTGTGAGTGACGCGACGGCGTTGCCGTTTCCCGATGAGTACTTCGATGTGGTTATCTCGACGGGGGTCATTGACTTTGTCCCGGCCTATGAGCGGGCGCTCCAAGAGATGGTGCGAGTGATCAAAAAGGGCGGCACGTTGCTGCTATCCTTTCCCAATGGTCGGAGTCCTTACACCCTCTGGGCCAAGCATGTTTTCTATCCTAGTGTCGAGCTTCTCCGCCCCGTCTATTACAGCTTGATCAAGCGGCCCCCACCGCCATCGATGGCCTTGTCATCGAATCGTCTGTACACAGCCGAGGCGATGCATCGCTTGCTCGGTCAGCATGGCGTCGCGGTGACCGACGCGGCCTATTTCTACTTCAACCTCTGTCCGCTACCCCTGGAGCAGGTTTTCCCGCGCTGGACCCTTAACCTCACCCAGAGACTAGAGGGGCTGGAAAGAGGTCCGTTGCGAGAACTAAGCGCGGCCTTTATCCTGAAGGGGCAGAAATCGCTCTAGGGAGCGGCTGAGAGACGGCTATGTCATTAAAGGTCCTACTGCTGTCGCGCAACTATCCTAATAGTGTCATCCCTTTTCTCGGCTTGTGGGTTGAGGGATTGGCGCAACCCATCAGCCGACTGTGCGAAGCGCGCGTGGTCTCCCCTGTACCCTACTGCCCGCCCCTGCCCACGGCCATCAGCTACGCGCGCTATCGGCGCATCCCGATGCGTGAGCAGCGCCAGGGCATCCCGGTCCACCATCCGCGCTTCGTCACGGGACCAGGTTACTCTCTGCATAACATCGAGGCCAGCACCTACTACTGGAGCATCTACCGGTCGGTCGATCACCTGCGCCGCGAGTTTCCCTTTGACCTCATCCACGCCCACTTCACGTATCCCGATGGGGTGGTGGCAGCGCGGCTGGGTCAGAAGTATGGGGTGCCGGTCGTCATTACGGAGCACGCTCCGTGGTTGCCCTGGCTGGAGACGAACTCTCACGTGCGCCGTCAGGCGCTATGGGCATCACGCATATGCGCCTTTCACCTGCCGGTGAGTCGCTATGTGCAGGACACGATAGAGCACTTCGCGGGTCCATCCAGCCAGCTCCGTGTTGTTCCTGTCGGCGTGGACGGCTCTGTTTTTAGACCACTGCCGCCTGACCAGCCGTACAACCCTAAGCAGATTCTCTACGTCGGGTTCATGAGACAGGTGAAAGGGGTTGACGTGCTACTGAAGGCGATGCGGCAGCTTGTCAACCGCGTGCCCGACACCCAATTGGTGCTGGTAGGAGGTGGCTTCTACTCTTCTTACCAACGGGAAGAGGCGCGGCTGCAGCGCCTGACAGGGGAGCTTGGGCTTGAGGCGCATGTGAAGTTTGTCGGTATGAAATCGTCGGCCGAGGTGGCCCGATTGATGCGCGAGAGCGCGCTGCTCGTGTTGCCCAGTCGAGCCGAGAGCTTTGGCGCCGTGCTGGTGGAAGCTCTGGCCTGTGGCACGCCCGTTGTGGCAACGCGCTGTGGGGGACCTGAGGATATTGTCAACGAGCAAGTAGGCGTGTTGGTCCCGAAAGAGGACGACTGGGCGCTCGCCTCGGCGATGGAATACGTGCTGGCTCACCGCGAGCAGTATGCGCCTGCGGCGTTACGTTCGTATGCCCTCGCGAATTTCGCCTGGGAGCGAATTGCGGAACGAACAGTTCATCTCTATCACGAGGCCCTCAGCCAACGCGCCACTCCTCATCTGATGGCGCATATCAACTAGAAGTGGGTGGGCTTATGCATGACACTCGTACAGACTACTCCAATTGGCTCGTCTGTCCCCATTGCTTTCATGATCTCATCCTTGAGGATGCCCGCCTGGTCTGTTCGGGCTGCTCTCAAGAATACCCGATTGTTGACGGTATTCCCTGCTTTGCTCCGAGTGATGAGTTCTATGACGCCTATTCGAGTGTCCATTGTCCTTATGCTCTCTCTCCTCACGGACTAAAAGGGCAAGTCCTGCGCTTTCTACCGTTCTGGTCCTGGCGGGAGTGGCGGTTTTGGCGCAGTGTCATTCCTCGTCACAGCTGCCTCCTCGATCTTGGTTGTGGTCGAGGGCGTGAGATTTTTGTGGAGCGGGCGGGCAAAACCGTCGGCTTTGATGGGTCTCATCACTTCATTCGAGACTGCGCGACGCACTATGATCTCGCTGTGCAGGGCGCGCTCCCTCACCTGCCCTTCCGGCCTGGCGCCTTCGATGTGGTGGTCTCATCCCATGTCATCGGTCATATCCCGCCCCAGTATAAGGATGAGTTGATTGCGCAGATCGCGCGGGTACTGCGACCGGGGGGGCTGGCGGCCCATATCATCGAAGTTGACAGCTTGCATCCGACGCTCCTAGCCGCTAAGCAGAAGCCCGATGTGTACCAGCGTCAATTCCTTGAGCAAGACGGTCATGTCGGTTTGGAATTCGCTGATCGAGTCATCGAGCGTTTCGCAGGCCAGGGCTTCCAGCCGCGTGTTCTGCGGGTTGTGGATGCGCTGGTGCCGAGCCTGCAAAACTATCGGAAGTATCTCAGCCACCCCGCGTTCGCCGAGTTGCCGGGCGTCACGCCGCTGCGGCGGTTGAACGGTCTCACCACCACCAATGGCGTGGCCAACGCGCTCTACGAGGTCGGGATGGGGACCTTCCACCACACGGTTGAGCAGTGGTTTGGCCCGCCGCAGCAGGCGCAGTTCATCATGGTGGCTTTTCAAAAGCCAGGCGAGCGTCAGTAAGGGAGTTCATGTTGAGAACCCTCGTTGTCAATGCGTTGCGATTGGTTGGTAAGCGCACCGCGATGGGACACTTCATCGAGTACATGGCCTACTACTGGGACCGTATGGATATCCCGTTTGATCGGGTCCTCCTGATGAGTCCGTCCCAGGCGACGCCTAACCAACTTGATGCCGGCGGCCAGGGCAGGGTTGCGGTGCATGTATGCGAGAAGGGGTGGCCGCTCCCGATTTGGGAGCAAATCATCCTGCCGCACGCCGCCCGTGGGGCCGCCATGCTCTTTTGTCCGTCCTACACGGGGCCTGTGTTGTACGATGGACGGATGGTGGTGGCCAATCACGGTATCTACGCGGCTCTACCGGGCGAATTCTCGTGGTGGAAGGATATTCGCACCTTGCCGCTCTATCGGCTCACCGCGCTGCGAGCCGATCGCGTCATCGCCAACTCGCACCAGACGCGTGACGATTTGGTGAATTACTTTAAGCTGTCCCCAGCCAAAATCGATGTCGTCTATCCTGCCGCTCATCCTCGCTTCTTTGAGCCGCAGAATGAGGCCGACATTCACGAGGCGGTCGTTCAGGCGCTGGGGCAGCGCGCGCCGTACATTCTCTTCGTCGGGAAGCTGTCCAGGCGGCGCAATGTGCCCAACTTGATTGAAGCGTTTGCCCGCGTCCGCCAGCGGCAGAACCTACCTCATCACTTGCTGATTGTAGGTCCCAATTTGAATGATACGCCCGTGGCTGAACTGGCTGAGAAGCACGGCGTGGCAGACGCTGTCAGGCATCATCCGTATCTGACGCAAGAGCAACTGGCGAGGCTCTACGCGGGCGCTGAGGTGTATGCGCTGCCGACGACCTATGAGGGCATATCCTGGACGATGCTGGAAGCGATGGCTAGCGGCGTCGCTGTGCTGACCGTCGAGCATCCTACGCTGGCGGAGGGGGGCGGGGAGGCCGCTTTTGCAGTGCCCAGCCCTGCGGTTGACGATCTCGCTGATGGTCTGACCGCCCTGCTTACCCAACCCGACGTGCGTCACGAGTATGCGCGCCGAGGACGCGCGGCCGCGGAGCGTTTCTCCTGGCAGGCCGCGGCGAAGGCGACGATGGCGATCCTAGATCAAGTCGCATCCCTATCCGATCGAAGGTCCGCTCGCAGCTCGCTTTTGGAGGCGCGGACATAGCAGGGCTGGGTGATTGGAACTCAGCATCGTTCGGGGTATGGCGCCGCACCCGGACAACCTTAGTCTCAGGAGGCAGAATGTCCGAGGGCGGGCTTCGGTCCTGGTTTCGACCTACGGCGCTCATGATCTATCTCGTCGTGGGCTTGCTCACTGCATTGGCCCTGCTTCTGGTGTTCCGGTCATGGCGTCCGGGCCAGCCTTTATCGACGATTGAACCCCCGTCATCGCCACATGCGCAAGGGGCACAGGTGGATGTCCTGATTGACAGTACGAAGTCCCATCAGGTGATGGAAGGCTTTGGCGCGACGCATCTGGGGTTGGTATACGAAGGCCAGCTGGGTGACCCACTCCCGGCGAACCTCAGGGCGCAGGCCCTGGAAGCCGCCTATGGCCAGGTAGGACTCAACACGGGCCAGATTGACGCCGTGCTGTTGGAGAGCACGGGAGGCTACAACGGGCGGGCGAACGACAACAACGATCCGGCTAATTTCAACTGGAACGGGTTTTGGGGGTTCAATATTGACAATGCCAAGCTGAAACTGCTTGACCTCGCGAGGCCGCTGGGTTTCACTGACTACTATGTCTCGCAGCGCATCAATACGCGCTATGCCAGTCCCTGGCTAGCCGACCTCCGCAGTTCCAACTACGATCAGTATCTAAACGAGGCGGCGGAGCAAGTCGCCGCCGGCCTGATCTATTGGCGCGACCGCTATGGTGTCACCTCTCGCTACGCGATGCTGTTCAACGAGCCGTTGAGCGGCAACCGTGAGCTGCGCGATGGGACGACCCAGGATGTGGTGGACATTGTCAAACGCGCTGGCGCTCGCGTGCGACGTGAAGGCTTCCCAGACCTGAAATTTGTGGCGCCGAATGAGGAAACCGAGGAAAAGTCGCTTGAGACGGCGGAGGCTATTCTTGCCGACCCCACAGCCCGCCAGTATGTTGGCGCCATCGGTTACCACCCCTATCCCTATGGCTCGCCGTATTCGAGTATCCCAGCGATCCTTAACACGTCGGGCAGCGGCAACCCTGTCGCCGGCGAGATCGCTAGTCGGAACCGCTTGCGCGACCTGGGCCAACAATATGGTATCCCCGTGTGGATGACAGAAGTCTCTCACGGCGGTGTCGATCCGCGCTCATTTGATGGACTACGGGGCCGAGCTATTCATATCCATGATGAACTCGTGTACGCCGATGCCGCCGCTTACTATGGGATGCTCAACATCTGGGATACGGTCTCCCAGCAGGCGCACTTCAACAACAGCGATCTCTTCTCGCCGGACAACGAGGGGAATGTCGTCTTTGTTGACGAAGAGAGCGGGACGGTCACGATCTCAGGGATGGGGTACGCGATTGGCCACTACGCTCGGTGGATAAAGCGAGGGGCCGTCCGCATTGAGGCAACTAGCAGCGATCCTCTCGTTCTCGTTACGGCCTTTCGCGATGAGGGGCAGGGGCGGATGGTACTCGTCGCTATCAACAACTCTCCGACCGCTAGGGCGCTGAGTGTGAATGTCACCGGTCTGGCGTTGAGCGGCGAGTTGACAGGCGAAGAGTCTACTGAAGCTGCCTTTTGGCAACAGGTCTCCGCCGTCTCACTCAGTTCGGCTACCAGCTTCACCCTGACGTTGCCACCCCGAAGTGTCACAACTGTCGCCGCTCAGGCGCGCGACAGTGTCTCTCTGCCGACGGCTACCGTTTCGGCGACGCCAGCCGATACGGCGACGCCGACCGCCACACCGTCCAGTACGCCGGAGCCGCTGCCTTACAACTACAAGTTATGGCTGCCCTATTGCTGGCCAACCAGGAAGACGGCCATGTTCTTAAGTGTTGACAACGCCATGAATGTGCCGCAACTCTCGATTATCATCGCTTCCCATAACGCCGGCAGCGTCCTCACCGTATGCCTGGCTGCCCTGGAAAAGCAGGCGGGACGGGAGACGGTCGAGATCATTGTGGCTGACAGTTCATCGGATGGG
>CAZLBQ010000156.1:0-12036 GCA_964557745.1 uncultured Anaerolineales bacterium | reverse complement strand
TCCCGCTGTAGCCCGCCGCGACCAGCTCATCGAGCATCTGTTGATAGCCAATCGGCTCCCCGGCCAACCCCTCGAATTCCAGCGACCCCCACGAGCACGGGGCGTTGCCGACCCGTAGCGTACCCATTCTCATTCTCCTTGCCTCACGACCGCCGACCGCCGACCGCCGACGACCGTAAATCTTCCTACCCTTCCCACACCTTCCCAAGTCGACTCGTACCGGCGCGGTCCTTGGTCTTTGGTCATTGGTCCTTTGTCGGTCTAGAACTTCCGCGACCACTCTCTGGGCCAGCGTTCCACGACGACCTTCTTCTCGGTGTAGAACTCAATCGCGTCGCGACCCTGGCCGTGCAGGTCGCCAAAGAAGCTGTCCTTCCAGCCGCTGAACGGGAAGAAGGCCATCGGCGCGGCGACACCGACGTTGATGCCGACGTTGCCCACCTGGGCCTCGTAGCGGAACTGGCGGGCCGCCGCACCGCTGCTGGTGAACAGGCAGGCCATGTTGCCATACGACCCGCTGTTGACGAGCCGCAGCGCGTCGTCAACGGTCTCGACGTGCATCAGGCTCAGCACCGGGCCGAAGATCTCCGTCCGCGCGATCTCGCTGCCGGGCTGGACGTTGTCCAGGATGGTCGGGCGGACGAAGTGGCCGCCCTCCAGGCCGGGGATGGCCGCCCCGCGCCCGTCCACCACCACCCGCGCCCCCTCGCTCTCGCCCACGCCAATCAGGCGCTCGATGCGCTCCTTGCTCTCGGCCGTGATGACCGGCCCCATCTCGACGCCCGCTTCCAGTCCGTTGCCGACCTTGCGCGTCCGCGCGGCGTCGGCGATGGCGTCGCTGAAGGCGCGCGCCTCCCCGACAGTGATAGCGATGGACGAGGCCAGGCAGCGCTGACCCGCGCAGCCAAACGACGAGTCGGCCACGATGCGCGTCGTCATCTCCATGTCGGCGTCGGGCAGGACGATGACCGGGTTCTTGGCCCCGCCCTGGCACTGGGCGCGCTTGCCGTTGGCGGCGGCGCGGCTGTAGACGTACTTCGCCACCGGGGACGAGCCGACAAACGAGACGGCGCGGATGCCGGGGTGGTCGAGCAGCGCGTCCACCGTCTCCCGCGTCCCGTTGACGAGTTGGACGACGCCGGGCGGCAGCCCCACCTGGTCGATGAGGCCAAAGACGTGGGCCATCGTCAGCGGGACCTTCTCGCTCGGCTTCAGGATGAAGCAGTTCCCGCAGGCGATGGCGTAGGGGAGGAACCACAGGGGAATCATGGCCGGGAAGTTGAAGGGTGTGATGGCCGCCACGACGCCCACCGGCTGGCGGATCATCGTCTCGTCGATGCCGCTGGCGATGTCCTCGACGTTGTAGCCCATCATCATTGACGGGATGCCGCAGGCGACTTCGACGTTCTCGATGCCGCGCCGCAACTCACCCTGCGACTCGGCCAGCGTCTTGCCGCACTCCTGGGTGGTGATGCGGGCGATGGCGTCGAAGTCGCGTTCGAGCAGGTCCTTGAGCTTGAACAGGTACTGGATACGCTCGGTCGGGGGCGTGCGCCGCCACCCTGGGAAGGCGGCCTGCGCGGCCTGGACGGCGGCATCGACCTCGGCGCGCGGCGACAGGGGGACCTGCCCCAGCGTCTCCGCCGTGGCCGGGTTGCGCACCGCCAGGGTCTCGCTGGCGTGGGACGGCTGCCATTGACCGTTGATGTAGTTGAGAAGATTTGCCTGACCCATCATGCCATCCTTATTGAATATCGGCGACACGCACCGTCCGCCCCGTCTTGAGGCTCGCGGTGGCGGCCAGGGCAACGCGTAGACTCTCTAGCGCGTCACGCACGCCGGGCGCGGGCGCGCGGCCCTCGCGCAGACAGGTGAAGAAGTAGGCTAGCTCGGCGCGGTAGGCCCCTGCGAAGCGGTCGGGGAAGCTCTCGTAGTGGTCGCCCGCAAAGCCCAGGTCGCGCGACGTCAGAAGCGGCGTCTTGTGGGGCGCTTCGACGACGAGTTTGGCCCGGCTGCCGGCGATCTCGGTGCGGATGTCGTAGCCCCACGTCGTGCGGCGGCTGCCCTCGATGACGCCCAGCGCCCCGTTCTCGAACTGGAGCACGGCCATGGCCGTGTCCACGTCCCCCGCGTCGGCGTAGCCCGGCTCGATGAGGACACTCCCCCACGCGCTGACCGCCTCGATTTCGCCAACGAGAAAGCGCGCCAGGTCGAAGTCGTGGACAAGCATATCGACGAAGATGCCGCCGCTGGTCTTGATGAACGCCAGGGGCGGCGGCGTGAAGTCGCAGCTCAGGGCGCGGAAGCGCTCGACCCGCCCGATCTCCCCCGCCTCGATGCGCTGTTTGGCCGCTGCGTAGCCCGGGTCGAAGCGGCGCATGAAACCAATCATGACGGGCACGCCCGCCGCCTCGACGGTCTCGACGACGCGTTGCGTGTCGGCCAGCGTCTGGGCGACGGGCTTCTCGCACCACACGGGCTTGCCCGCCCGCGCGGCGGTCTGGATCAACTCGGCGTGGGTGGGCGTCGGCGTGGCGATGAGGACGGCGTCGACGTCGGGGGCGTGGATGGCGGCGTCGATGTCGTCGCTGGCGCGGTCGGCGTGGACGAGGTCGGCGCCTGTCCGCGCCGCTGCCAGGTTGACGTCGGCCACGACGCGCACCTGGACGCCAGGGATGCCGACCAGGTTGCGCAGGTGGGTCTGGCCCATGCGCCCCGCCCCCAGGAAGGCCACATTCATCACGTTCATTGCGTCTTTCCTATCTCTGTCAGCCCGCACACGTGTGCAGGCGCGCCCCCGATTATACAACCGCGTGGGGAAGGGCGTCAAGCAATAGGGCCATCGCCGGTTCTCGGGTGAGTGGACGATTGAGCCAAAACTGGGTATCGTTAGGGGCGCGCTCGCCTGACCGATTTGGCCTTGATATTGCTGAGCAATTACCAGGCTCGCCAAGAGCTAACTCTCCGCTTGCCATACCGTGCCGTCTCATCCCAACACAGGTGAAACCACCATGCCTCTCCACGACGACCCCTTGTGGTACAAAGACGCCATCCTCTACGAGCTGCACGTCCGCGCCTTCCGCGACAGCAACGCCGACGGCATGGGCGACTTTCGCGGCCTGGTCGACAAGCTCGACTACCTGCGCGACCTAGGCGTGACCGCCATCTGGGTGCTGCCCTTCTACCCCTCGCCGTGGCGCGACGACGGCTACGACATCGCCGACTACACGAGCGTCCACGAGGCCTACGGCACGCTGCGCGATGTGCGCCAGTTCATCAAGGAGGCCCACGCCCGCGACTTGCGCGTCATCGGCGAACTTGTCTGCAACCACACCTCGGACGAGCACGCCTGGTTCCAACGGGCGCGGCGCGCCAAGCCCGGCAGCCCCCAGCGCGACTTCTACGTCTGGACCGACAACCCGGACAAGTACAAAGAGGCGCGCATCATCTTCAAGGACTTCGAGACGTCCAACTGGACCTGGGACCCCGTCGCGCAGCAGTACTACTGGCACCGCTTCTTCCACCACCAGCCCGACCTCAACTTCGATAACCCGCGCGTGCGGCAGGCCGTCTTCCAGGCGATGGACTTCTGGCTGGAGATGGGCATGGACGGCCTGCGCCTGGACGCCATCCCCTACCTCTACGAGCGCGAGGGGACGAACTGTGAGAATCTGCCTGAGACGCACGCCTTCCTGAAGGAACTGCGCCAGCACATCGACAGCCGCTTCCCCAACCGCATGCTACTGGCCGAGGCCAACCAGTGGCCTGAGGACACCATCCCCTACTTCGGCGACGGCGACGAGTGCCACATGGCCTTCCATTTCCCCCTCATGCCGCGCCTGTTCATGGCCCTGCGCCAGGAGGACCGCTTTCCCATCCTGGACATCCTGGCCCAGACCCCGCCCATCCCTGACGCGGCCCAGTGGGCGCTGTTCCTGCGCAACCACGACGAGCTGACGCTGGAGATGGTGACGGACGAGGAGCGCGACTACATGTGGCGTGTCTACGCCAACGACCCGCGCATGCGCATCAACCTGGGCATCCGCCGCCGCCTGGCCCCGCTACTCGGCAACGACCGCCGCCGCATCGAACTCATGAACGCCCTGCTGTTCTCCATGCCTGGCACGCCCGTGCTCTACTACGGGGATGAGATTGGCATGGGCGACAACATCTACCTGGGCGACCGCAACGGCGTTCGCACGCCGATGCAGTGGAGCGCCGACCGCAACGCCGGCTTCTCAGAGGCGAGCAGCCAGCGGCTCTACCTGCCCGTCATCAACGACGGCGAGTATAGCTACGAGACGGTCAACGTCGAGGCCCAACAGACCAACCTCAACTCGCTGTGGTGGTGGATGCGGCGACTCATCGCCTTGCGCAAGCGGCACAAGGCGTTCGGGCGGGGGACCCTCGAGTTCCTCCTGCCCGACAACCGCAAGGCGCTGGCCTACCTGCGCCGCCACGAGGACGAGACGATCCTGGTCGTCGCCAACCTCTCGCGCCACGCCCAGAGCGTCACCCTGGACCTAACGGCCTGGGAGGGGCGGACGCCTGTGGAGCTCTTCGGCGGCGGAGTCTTTCCCACCGTCACCCAGCAGCCCTACGTCATCACCCTGGGGCCGTACGCCTTCTACTGGTTCTCTCTCACGCCGCAGCGCGCCGCCCTCGATCTGGACGGCCGACCGCGCCGCGAGACACCCATCGTCACTGCCCGCTCGGTAGAGGCGGTCTTCGCGGTGGGCGAGGAGAGCGCGTTGGCTGAGGCTGTCGTCTCCTACATGAATGTCGCGGAAGCGCGGCCGCCGTCGGACACGCCGCCGGCCGCGACCCTGGTCGACGCCGTCCCGCTCAGCCAGGGCCAGTCGCCTGTCTACCTGGCCCTGGTCCGCGCCAGCGTCAGCGAGGACGAGACCGAGACGGCTCCGGTCGCGCTCGGTGTTCAGAAGGGCGAGGGAGGTGACGACACGGCTCCCGGCGCGGCCGTCGCCCAGGTTCGCGTGGACGGCAGCGTGGCCCTGATCTACGACGCCCGCCGCCAGCCGGATGTGGACCAGGCGCTCGTTGATGTGGTGCTTCACCACCGCCGCCTGGCGGGCCAGCGCGGCGACGTCGTCGGCCACGCGCACGGGCTACGTCGCAAAGGCGAGAGACTGGCGGAGCCGGCGCAGAGCGCGCCCACCGCGTACAACGTCAAGCTGTTCCGCCGCGTCGAGCCAGGGCCTCATCCGGCCCTGGAGACGCAGCACTTCCTGACCGAGCGCCACTTTCCCTACGTCGCGCCGCTGCTCGGGGAGCTGACCTACCAGGCGCAGCGCGGGCCGGCCATGACCCTGGGCCTGCTGCACGCGGCCACGCCCGGGCAGACCACCGTGCGCGACGTTGCCCTGGATATGCTCAGTCGCTACTACGAGCGCGCCCTGCTGGCGGGCCAGCCCGCGGCCACCAGCGTCACCACGCGCGCCCTGCTCGAGCGGGCCCAGGCCGAGACGCCCGACGACGTCTACGCCATCGTGGGCATTGGCGTGGAGACAGCGCGGCTGTTGGGCCAGCGAGTGGCCCAACTCCACGCCGCTCTAGCCGCCGATCCGGACAACCCTAACTTTGCCCCGGAGCCGTTCACGTCGTTCTATCAACGTTCGATCTACCAGGCCACGCGGAGCCGCGCCATTCAGGTGGCGCAGCAGGTGCGGGCGCGGCTGGCGAGCCTGCCAGATGCGGCGCGGCGCGACGCCGAGCGCGTGCTCGAAGCCCAGGCGACCCTGCTCAACCACATCCACGCCGTCATGGACCACAAGATGGGCGGGCTGCGCATCCGCGCCCACGGCCGGCTGCGCCTGGACGACATCTTGCACACGGGGAACGATGTCCTGTTCGCCGACTTCGAGGGCGACCCCACCCGCCCGCTGAGCGAGCGCCGCATCAAGGTCGCGCCCTTCCGCGACGTCGCGGGTGTGCTGCTCTCGTTCCACGCCGCCGCCCACGACGCCCTGGCCGACCAGGCGCAGCGCGGGCTGCTCCCAGGCGAGGCGCTGGGCCAGGGGGAGGCGTGGGCGCGCTTCTGGTATGCGTGGGTTGGGGCGGCCTTCCTGCGCGCGTATCTGGCCGTCCCCGCCGTCGAGCCGCTGCTGCCGCCGACCCGTGAGGAGTGCCACGCCCTGCTCGACACGCTCCTGCTCCGCCAGGCCGTCAACGACGTCGCGCTGGCCCTCGGCGGCGACGCTCAAGGGCTACACGCGCGGCTGCGGGAGGCGCTGGATACACTCGGAGTAGAGTAAAGGCGGACCTCTCGCTGCCGAGGACGCTTCATCAATTGACAATTGACGATTGATGCGGCGTCCTCGGCGTCTTGCGCGCTGTTCCGTGACCCCCGCGCAGCGACACCCTCCCGCGACCCTCACACCTCTTGGCCCGACATTTGCATGGCGTTCAGCAGGCTGGTCTCGCCGCTTTAGTGACGGCGGGTGTCTGCGTGCCTGAGCATAGGCAGGTAACAGTCAGGCAACACCAGTGTGATAAAATGTGCTGATGAATCGCAATCAATCGCCACGGGGGAAACTACTAATGACCGAATTAGGCGCTGTCTATCGCGGCGCGGAACGCTGCTGCTTTCGCGTCTGGGCGCCGCGCGCCGAGACGGTGGATGTCAAGTTAATCGCGCCCGACGAGCGCGTTATTCCCATGACCCGAGACGAGTGGGGCTACTTCGAGGCCGAAGTAGACGGGGCCGCCCCCGGCGCGCTCTACAAGTACCGCCTCAACGGCGACACGGAGCGCCCCGACCCGGCTTCTCGCTGTCAGCCGCAGGGCGTCCACGGCCCCTCGCAGGTGGTCGACCCGGCCTTCGACTGGCGTGAGGAGTGGCCGGGCCTACCGCTCCAGGACTACATCCTCTACGAGTTGCACGTCGGCACATTCACCCCCGATGGGACATTCGACGCCATCATCCCCCGCCTGCCCTACCTGCGCGAGTTGGGGGTGACGGCCATCGAGATCATGCCCGTCGCCCAGTTCCCCGGCGCGCGTAATTGGGGCTACGACGGCGTCTACCCCTTCGCCGTCCAGGCCAGCTACGGCGGCGGCGAGGGCCTCAAGCGGCTCGTCCAGGCCTGCCACCAGCACGGGCTGGCCGTCGTTCTCGACGTGGTCTACAACCACCTCGGCCCCGACGGGGCCTACCTGTCGGAGTATGGCCCCTACTTCACCGACGCCTACCAGACGCCCTGGGGGTCGGCCGTCAACTTCGACGGCCCGCACAGTGACCACGTGCGCGCCTTCTTCATCGAGAACGCGCTCTACTTTCTGTCGGAGTTCCACATCGACGCCCTGCGCCTGGACGCTGTCCACGCCATGCTAGACTTCTCGACGACGCCCTTCCTGGAGGAGCTGGCGCAGACGGTCGAGGCGCGGGGCGCGGAGCTAGGCCGCCAGACCTACCTCATCGCTGAAAGCGACCTTAACAACCCGCGCCTGGTGCGGCCGCCGGAGCAGGGCGGCTATGGCCTCGACGCCCAGTGGGTGGACGACTTCCACCACATCCTGCACACCGTCCTGACGGGCGAGGCGGCGGGCTACTACGAGGACTTTGGCCGCTTCGAGCAACTCGCCCAGGCGTGGCGGCAGGGCTACGTCTACGCGGGCCAGTACTCGCCCTTCCGCCGGCGCCGTCACGGCGCCGCCACGACGGGTGTGCCGGCCTGGCGCTTCGTCGTCTACAGCCAGAACCACGACCAGGTCGGCAACCGCTGCGAGGGCGACCGCCTGAGCAGGCTGGTCCCCTTCCCGGCCCTCAAGCTGGCCGCCGCGACGGTCCTGCTGTCGCCCTTCATCCCGCTGCTGTTCATGGGCGAGGAGTACGGCGAGACGGCCCCCTTCCAATACTTTGTCAGCCACGAGGACCCGGCCCTGGCCGAGGCCGTCCGCACGGGGCGCGCCGCGGAGTTCGGGGCCTTCACGGCGGGGGGCGAGGTACCCGACCCCCAGGCCGAGGCGACGTTTGAGCGGAGCCGCGTCAATCCCGACCTACGCCACGAGGGGCGCCACCGCGCCCTGTGGAATTTCTACCGCGAACTGATCCGCCTGCGCCGCGCGCAGCCCGCCCTGGCCAACCTGAGCCAGCACGACCAGGCGGTCGTGACGCGGGAGGCCGAGCGCGTGCTGTTCGTCCACCGCTGGGCGGCGGGCGACGAGGTGTGCCTCGTCCTGTCCTTCAGCGACGCCGAGCAGACCGTGACCCTGCCCTTCCCGTCGGGCCGCTGGCGCAAGCGCCTGGACGCGGCGGACGAAGCCTGGGGCGGCCCCGGCAGCCCGACCGAGTCCGTTATCGAGTCGAAGAGTGAAGCCCAGGTGGCGCTCGCGCCCTGGGCGTGTGTGGTATATAGTCGTTAGGAGAAACGAATGCGAGAGGCTACGAAAACAGCCCCGACGGGCGAGATGGCGGTGCGGGAGCGGGCCATCCCCCGCATCCCGACCGCCACCTATCGCCTGCAATTTAGCCGCGATTTTACTTTTCAGGACGCCCTGGCGATTGTCCCGTACCTGCGCGACCTGGGCATCAGCGATGTTTACGCCTCGCCCATCCTCAAGTCACGCCCGGGCAGCCACGGCTACGACGTGACCGACCATACCCAACTCAACCCCGAACTGGGGACCGAGGAGGACTTCAACCGCCTGGCCGAGGCGCTGCGCGCACACGGCATGGGCCTCATCCTGGACACGGTTCCCAACCACATGGGCATCGGCGCCGATAACCCCTGGTGGATGGACGTCCTGGAGAACGGGCCAAGCTCCGTCTACGCCAACACCTTCGACATTCAGTGGCAGCCCATCAAGCCCGAGTTGGAGAACCGTGTTCTCATCCCCATCCTGGGCGACCAGTATGGCAACATCCTGGAGGACGGCCAGTTCAAGCTGGTGTTCGAGCAGGGCGCGTTCGTCATCACCTATCACGAGCATCGCTTGCCCGTCGCCCCGCGCACCTACAGCCAGATTCTCACTCTGCCCCTGGAGCAGTTGACCGCCCAGCTAGGCGTCGACAACGAGCATGTCATCGAGTTGCAGAGCATCCTGACGGCGTTGAGCTACCTCCCGCCGCGCACCGAGACCGCGCCCGAGCGGCTGGCCGAGCGCGCCCGCGAGAAGGAAGTCATCAAGCGCCGCCTGGATGCGCTCTACCAGGCCAGCGCCGAGTTCCGCGCCGCGCTTGACACGGCCTTGGCGACTATCAACGGCACGCCGGGCGACCCGCGCAGCTTCGACCGCCTGGATGCCCTCATCGAGGCCCAGGCGGCGCGGCCAAGCTACTGGCGCGTCGCTGCCGAGGAGATCAACTACCGCCGCTTCTTCGACGTCAACGACCTGGCGGCCATCAAGGTCGAGCTGCCCGAGGTCTTCCGCCTCACTCACGAGCTGTTTATGCGCCTGCTGGCCGAGGGCAAGGCCACGGGGCTGCGCATTGACCACCCCGACGGCCTGTGGGACCCGGCTGCCTACTTCCGGTCGCTCCAGGACGCCTACCGCGCGGCGCTCACCGAGGCGGACGGCCAGCCCATTCCGGACGATGACGGCTGCCCGCTGTATGTCGTCGTGGAGAAAATCCTGGCCCACGGCGAGCCGCTACCGGAGAATTGGGACGTCTACGGCACGAGCGGCTACGACTTCCTCAACGAGGTCAACGGCCTGTTCGTCAACCGCGCCAACGCTCGCGCCTTCGACCGCCTGTACGCGCGCTTCACGGGCGAGACGACGCGCTTCGCCGACCTGGTCTACCAGACCAAGAAGCTGATCCTGCGCGTCGCGCTCGTCAGTGAGATCAACACCCTCAGCCAGCGGCTGGACCGCCTGTCGGAGCGCAACCGCCATACCCGCGACTTCACCCTCAACGGCATTACCTCGGCCGTCCGCGAGGTCATTGCCTCCCTGTCGGTGTACCGCACCTACATCGTCGCCGACAACGGCGAGGTGTCGGACCGCGACTGCCGTGTCGTCGAGCAGGCAGTCGCCGAAGCCAAGCGCCGCAACCCGGAGACCGACCCCTCAGTCTTCGACTTCCTCCGCGACACGCTCCTGCTCCGTAACCTGGACGACTTCAGTGAGGAGGACCGCGCCGAGTTGGCGAACTGGGTGATGAAGTTCCAGCAGCTGACCGGTCCGGTGATGGCGAAGGGCGTCGAGGATACGGCGTTCTACAGCTACAACCGCCTGGCCTCGCTCAACGAGGTGGGCGGCCATCCGGATCACTTCGGCGTGTCCGTAACCGAGTTTCACCGCGCCAACGCGGCTCGCGCTGCGACGTGGCCGCACTCGATGCTGGCCTCCTCGACCCACGACACCAAGCGCAGCGAGGACGTGCGCGCTCGCCTCAACGTCCTGTCCGAACTACCCGACGACTGGCGGCGCGCTCTGAGCCGCTGGAGCCGCCTGAACGCCCGCCACCGCACTGAACACGAGGGCGAGACCTTGCCCAGCCGCAACGACGAGTATCTGCTCTACCAGACCTTGCTCGGCGCCTGGCACGAACCGGCCAGCGACGACGACCGCGCCGCCTTCGCCGAGCGCATCGTGGCCTACATGCGCAAGGCGACCAAAGAGGCGAAGGCGCACACCAGTTGGCTCAACGCCAATCCGGCCTACGACGAGGCGATGGAGAAGTTCGTGCGCGGTGTCCTGGGCAACCGCCGCTTCCTGGCCGACTTCGCGCCGTTCCAGCGCCGCGTGGCTTTCTTCGGCCGCCTGAACAGCCTGGCCCAGACCCTCCTGAAGCTCACAGCGCCCGGTGTGCCCGACATCTACCAGGGGACCGAGATGCTTGACTTCAGCCTGGTCGATCCCGACAACCGCCGCCCGGTCGACTTCGCCCAGCGCGCGGCGGCTCTGAAGCAGGCGCTGGGGCAGGGCGAAGCGCCCAATGGGCGGCCGCACGCGAACGGAGCGTCAGAGGCGACGTCGGACGACGACGCGGCCAAGTTGGCTCTCGTCGCGCGGACGCTGGCCTTCCGCCACGCCCACGAGGCGCTGTTCAAGACGGGGGAGTACGTACCGTTGGAGGTGGTAGGCGCCAAGCGCGAGCACGTGGTGGCTTTCGCCCGCCGCGAGGGCGGGGACGTAGTCCTCGTGGTCGTCCCGCGTCTCGTAGCTGGCTTGGTAGGAGGGCAGGAAACGCCCCCCACGGGCGAGGCTGTGTGGGATGATACGCGGGTCGTGCTGCCGGCGGACCTGGCCGGGCGTGAGTTCACCCACGCGCTCAGCGACGGGCGGCTCACACCAGAGACCGGCGAGGGCCAGCCGAGCCTGCCTCTGGCCGCTGTCCTGGCGACCGCGCCGCTGGCGCTGCTCGCTGCCGCGTAGAGAGCCGGGGGTTAGTGGGGGAAGCGGCAGGGCGGTAGCTCGTCTGAGCTACCGCCCTGCCGCTCTCTGCCCGCTGATTGTTACCGTCCCAGGATGGCATCTGCGATCATCTTGGCGTAGAGCGTCGCCCCCTCGGGGCGGAGGTGGATGCCGTCGCTCCAGTAGAGGTCCGGGCGGTTGGCTGTCGCAGCGGCCCAGTCGACCAGGCGCACATTGGGGTAGTCGGCAGCCTTGCCCACGAAGACGGCGTTGTTGGGGGTCTGCCAGGCGCGGGGCACCTTCGCCGTCACGACAATCACCCGCCGCCGACTGCCCAGGATACTCATCATGTCGTCGAACTGGCGCGCCGTGAACGTCCCGTTGTTGCCCATGTGGATGACCACGACGTCGGCGAGTTGGTTCGCGGCGCTGCGGGCGCGTAGGAGAGTGAGCAGGTCCGCCGTCTGGCGGCCCAGCGCTGCGTCGACCTGCACTCCCTCGATAGCGCCCTGCAACTGCGGCGCCGCGCCCAGCATGACCGAGTCGCCAATCGCCGACACTCGCACCCCGCGCACGAGGGGCGCGGCCGGCGCCTGGGCCTGGGGCGAGGGTTGGGTTTGGGCTGGGGGTGAAGGTTGCACCGGGAGCGGCGGCGGCTCGACCAGCGCCAGGCTGTCGGTCGGCAGTTCGGTGACGACGAACTCGGCCAGGACCCAG
>CAZLBQ010000155.1:0-12113 GCA_964557745.1 uncultured Anaerolineales bacterium | reverse complement strand
TCGCAGGCGAAGCCCAAGGGCAGCACGTCGGCGCGCACCCGCTCCACCTAGGCCGGTCCGCGCATCCAGCACCAGCTTACATTCTCCAGGCAGAGCACGACCCCGCTCTCCGCCGCCTTCTCGCCCAGTTGGGCGGCGGTGGCGAAGAACTGCCCCTCGCTCACGCCCGCCCTGATGTCCGCCTGCGTTAGACCGTGCCAGTCAATCGCCGTCGCCCCTAGGCTGGCCGCAATGTGGATGGCCTCGTTGAACAGGGCGGCTGCCTCATCGCGGCGGCGGCGGTACTCCGACCAGAACGGATACTGGCGCACATCGATATGGATGGCGTGGACCTTCACCCCGTGGTCGCGGCAGCGCGTCTGCAACTCCGCCAGGAACAGCGGGTGATACTCGCCAATCGTCTGGAGATAGATCTCAACCTGTGTGAAACCCAACGCGGCGGCGACACGCGGCGCGTCTTCCGTCAGGGTGTGCGGGTACAGCGCCGCCGACGACAGCCCCACCGTTGCCGATGGACGATGGACGATGGACGACGCGGCTGGCCCGCTCATGGGTTGGTCTCCCCGGCGCTCCGCCGGGCCGTGGGTCGTCGTCGGTGTGTCGTCGGCTGTTGGTCGGCGGTCGGCGGTCGGCCGTCAGCCGTCGGAACCTGCGCCATGCAGAATACTCGCGTCGGCTCGCCCTCGTCGTCTTGCAGTGTCTCGGCAATCTGCCAGTCCGTGAACCACAGCGGCTCCGCGAACCCCGCTGCGACCGCCCAGGCGTGGACGCGTTCGGGCAGATAACCGCGCTGGTAGTGCGTCTCGCGCACTCGATCGTACGTCCCGTCGGGCCGCCGCACAAATGCCGTCACCGTCAGCGTCCCGACCTCGGTGCGCGGGTTGTAGCTGTTCTCGTGAGCCTCGAACACCTCGTCGCTGTTCTGCAGGATATACGCCTCGTCGGCGTAGTACGTGGCGATGGCGCTCAGGGTCAGCAGGTCGAAGATGGCCCAGCCACCCGGCTGCAGCGCTCGCCGCAGCGATGCCAGCGCCTGCTTGACGTCCGCCACCTTCAATAGGTAGTTGAGGCTGTCGCCGAAGCACAACGCCAGGTCGAACTCGGCTCGATACGGCAGGTCGCGCATGTCGGCCACGTCGAAGGTCACGTCCAGCCCCTGCTCGCCCGCCCGCCGCTGCGCGATCTCGACCATGCGCGGGGCCAGATCGACCCCCGTCACTGCGTAGCCCCGCCGCGCCAGCCCACACGCCAGGTCACCCACCCCGCACGCCACATCCAGCACCGTGTGGGGCGTCGCGCCGACGTTCGCCACCACCTGGGGCAGAAAGTCGGCCAGCCGCGCGTTGTAGTCGCGGTGGCCGGGCGAGGTGGCGAAGACCTCGGCGTAGCGGTCGTACATCGTCACTGGAGGTGGAAGCCGCGCTGGTTGTACAGCGTCTCGCCATCCACCTCGATGGTCACGTTCAGCGGGATAACATCGACGTGGATCTTCGACGTCCAGTCGGCGCCCGTCTCGTGCGGGTAGGGGTTGCCAAAGGCGACGTGGATGCCTGGAATCTTCTCGTCCTGGAGCAGGTTGCCGCATGGTTCCGACAACCCGATGTTCGTGCCGATGGCGAACTCGCCCGCCCGCCGCCCATTCTCGGCCGAGTTCAGGTACTCCCACACCTCGCCCGCGATAGCCGAGTTGGGGCACGTCACCTGTGTCACCTGCCCGTTGCTCACGTGGAACGTCACGGGCGTGTCGCGCAGCACCCCATACTTGGCGCTGAAGTAGTCACCCAGCACCTCGGCCACCAGCACGCCATCCATCCCCGCCGGGCTGGTGAACGTCTCGCCTTCGGGCAGGTTGCCCCACTCGCCGCCGTGGTGGTACAGCCCTGGACAGGGGCGCCAGCGTAGCTTAGGCGAGAACGTGACCCGCAGGTCCGTGCCGTTGGGCGCCGAGATATGCATGGCCCGCGCGTCCTTGACGCGGTCGTTGACGCGGCGGGTCACGTCGGCGATGCGGTGGTAGTCCTCGCGCATCCCCTCGCGCATCAGTTGCGGCGTGATGCCGATCATGTGCCCCCAGCGCAACTGGGGCAGCGCCTGGAGCATACTGACCCGCAGGTCCATGCGGAACGCCACCTCACCCGGCTTCCCCTGCGTCGCGTACAGCAACACCGACGGGTTGTAGGTGAGAATCTCAGCGGGCAGCGCCGCCGGCGTGGCCGTCAGCGGGCGTGGCCCGTACTCTTCGAGCCGCCGCAGCCTCACAGCGGGCGTGATAGCACGGCTCTCTTCCGCCAGCAACTCGCCAATGGGCAGCGTCTCGTCGTCGGTCAGGATAAACACACGGTCGCTTGGCTCAGTCGCCATGCACACCCGCACGGCGTTCTGCGCCCCAGGCCGCATGCTCTCGCGCTCCTCACTCATCCCTTGCTCCTCGTCCCCTTAGCGAATGCGGTCCAGGTGGCGCTGCAGCGTCGTCTGGCTCAACGTTCCCACCTGCCAGCTCTGGACGACGCCGTTGGCGTCGATAAAAAACGTCGTCGGCAAGGCGCGCACCCGGTACTGTTCCGAGACGCTCCCCGTCTGGTCGAGCACGACAGTAAAGGGTAGCTTGTTCTGCTCGACGTAGCGCTGGACCACCGACGGCATTTCCTGAACGTCCACCGCCAGGATGACCAACCCGGTATCCTTGAGTTCATCGTGGGCCTTCGACAGCAACGGCATCTCAGCCTTGCACGGCCCGCACCACGACGCCCAGAAGTTGACCACCACCGGTCGCCCGCGCAGGTCGCTCAGCTTAAGCGTCTGCCCGTCCAGCGTCCGCAGCGCGAAGTCCTGCGCCACTTGCCCCGTCGGGTTGACGCCGAAGCGGCTGTCGGGTTGTTGCTGGGGGATCGTCTCGGCCGGCGCGGCCTCTTCACTCTGCGACGCGGGCGGACGAACCGTCGGCGCGGCGGGTCGGGTGGGCGGCGTTGGCGTCCTTGGGCCTGCGCCCAGCGTGGCCAGGGCCAGCGCCAGCAGCAGTGAGCAGAGGCAGCACAGCAGGAGCAGCGCGCAGCCGCCGCCGATCCACCACGGCCAGCCGAGGCCAAGTGGCCCTCGTCGGGCGGGGGCTACGGGCGCGGGGGGAGGTGTCCAGGTCGATGTCGTCTCAGGTGGGGTGGTGGGCGGCCAGGGCGGAGTCTCAGCCGCGAGCGGGGGGCCGACCGGCGTCGCCGGTGGCTCCGGAGGGCGCGATACTGGCTCGCCTGTTACGGGATCACGTAGCGTGTCCGGGCGATCCGTCCCGGGGCCTGGCACGTCGGTCATACGCGTCTCTCCTCATCTTCGTAAGCGGCGAATACCCCCTCAGTATACCTTAAATAGAGAAGACGCGCAAAATCCCTTCCGGCCCAAAATTCTCGGTTAATATATTGCCAAACGGGTCAGAGTGTGGTATACATATAGTGTCTTGACGATGGGTAGGGAAGGACAAAGCGCTTCTCCCGCCCCCCGCCGCCGGTGGCGCGTGTTCGCGCGGCTCGCCGCTCAGCACCTGTTCGGGACACCAGGTGCTGACCCCGCCGCGCTCGCTAACAGAAAGGGGAATCAGGGCTATGCTCAAGTCGGGTAGGTGGGCCCGCAAGTGGGATGCGTGTCTGGAATGTCACTCATCGGCCGAGCCGCACTATGCTAAGGGCTACTGTGCCCGCTGCTACATGCGGCTCTACAAGCGCAGCCAACGCCGCGCCCAGCGGGCGCACGGCGCTGTGCTACCCCGCCAGACACCGGCCTCGGCCCACGCCGCTTCCTCTGTCTAGGTTGACCGCGACCCCACACATTGGCAGACAAGACGGGCGCGGCAACGCGGTCCGCCATCTCTGCCAATGTGTGTTTTCTTCCTATTTACCCCTCGCCCGCTAGTCCCATCCCCTCAGTCATGCTATAATCGTGGTGCGATTGTCGTCCAACGTCTGGAGGCTCGATGCCACGCACGAAAATTGTCGCTACTCTCGGCCCGGCGTCCGAGACAGAACCCGTCCTGCGCGCCATGCTGCGCGCCGGCCTGAATGTCGTGCGCCTCAATATGTCGCACGGCACGCACGAGGATCACGCCCGCCGCCTTGAACTCGTCCGCCGCCTCGCCGCCGAGGAAGGCCGCCCCCTCGCCATTCTTGCCGACCTGCAAGGGCCAAAACTCCGTATCGGCACGCTGGCGAGCGGCGCGGCCGAGCTTGAGGCGGGACGGCCATTTACCCTGACTACCGAGACGGTCGTGGGCGACGCCCGCCATGCTACCGCCCCCTATCCCGATCTGCCCCACGACGCCCGGCCCGGCGACCGCATCCTGCTCGCCGACGGCAACCTGCAATTGCGCGTCACGGGTACGACGGCCACCACCGTCGAGACCGAAGTCGTCCACGGCGGCACGCTGCGCTCCAATCAGGGCGTCAATTTGCCCGGGGTCACCACCAGTCTGCAATCCCTCACGGAGCGCGACCGCGTCGACCTCGCTTTCGCCCTGAGCCAGCGCGTCGACTACGTTGCCCTATCCTTCGTTCGCCACCCTCGTGACATCCAGGAGTTGCGCTACGCCATGCTCCAGCACGGCGCGCGTGTCCCCATCGTCGCGAAGATTGAAAAGGTCGAGGCCATCGATAACATCGACGCCATTCTCGCGGCGACCGACGCCGTCATGGTCGCGCGCGGCGACCTGGGGGTCGAGATGCCCGCCGAGCGTGTGCCACTGTGCCAGAAGGAGATCATCCGCAAGGCCCGCCTGGCCGCCCGCCCCGTCATCACGGCGACCCAGATGCTCGAGTCGATGATCCAGAACCCGCGCCCCACTCGCGCCGAGGCCAGCGACGTCGCCAATGCCATCTTCGACGGGACCGACGCCGTGATGCTGTCCGGGGAGACGGCCATCGGCGCCTACCCTGCCCTCGCTGTCGAGATGATGTGCCGCATCGCCACCGAGACCGAGACGGCTCTGGATTTTCGCCACGCCATCAAAGATGCGCTGGAGATCAAGGCCCGCAGTATCACCGAGGCCATCTCCCAGGCCACCGTCGAGATCGCTTATGAGCTGGACGCCGCCGCGATTCTGGCCGCGACCGCCAGCGGGACCACCGCTGTGGCGGTCGCGCGCTGGCGCGCGGAGACGCCCATCCTGGGCGTCACGTTTAACCCCGATGTCGCACGCCGCCTCGCCCTGGTGTGGGGCGTGACGCCCATCCTCATCCCGCCTTGCAGCAGTCCGGATGAGATGACGGAGGCCGCTGTCGAAGCGAGCCGCGCCGCCGGGTACACCAAGGACGGCGACTGCGTCGTCATGACGGCGGGTCTGCCGGTCGGTGTACCCGGCCATACCAACACCCTGCGTGTCCACGTGGTGGGCGACCCCGTCCGCCACGATCCTCCGCACTAACCAGCCCGCCAATGCCA
This sequence comes from uncultured Anaerolineales bacterium, assembly GCA_964557745.1. Lineage (GTDB taxonomy): Bacteria > Chloroflexota > Anaerolineae > Epilineales > JAHCIE01 > JAHCIE01. The sequence continues at coordinate 6,695 of CAZLBQ010000155.1, read as the reverse complement.
ACGAGACGCGCCCATGCGCGTCTCGTGACTCTGTCCTTTGACTAAGACCTGATAAGTTTTCAAAACCTGTCAGGTCTCCGCGTTGCTGTTGTCAAACTGGGAGGGCTGGCAGGTGTGCAACCGTCCTCTCACCCCGGCGGCGCTGACTTGCTTGGCGTCACCGGCTTGGGAGGCGCCACGGGTAAAGGCGGCGGCGCTTGCAGCACCGGCTCCGGTCGCACCGGCTGCGCGCGCTCCGACATGTGCCCGCAGTACGGGCAGACGTCCCACTCCAGGTTGAGCAGCTTGCCGCACTCGGCGCACGGCTTCTTCAGCGGCTGGTAGCACACCGGGCACAACAAGAACTCTTTCTCGACTCGGTTGTGGCACTTCGGACACGATAGCCGCTCCTCTAGACTCTGAAGCAGCGCCTCCTCTTCCAACGCCCGGTCGTAGCTCTCCGCCAGTGTGTCCTTGGGCCGCATTAGCAGATAGAGAAACAGGCCGACGAGCGGAAACAGCGCCACCAGCAGAATCGCTAGCACCTGGGCCAGCAAGTCCCGCGACCGGGCGCGAATATCGCGGAAGGTCCACACAATCATGGCGACCCAGAAGGCCGCGAAGATGGCGCCCAGGAACAACGCCGCCAGTTCCATCAGAGCCTTGGCGCGTTCGATCAAGGGCTGCAAGCCATCCAGAATCGACTGAATATCAGGCATACTCCCACTTCCTAAAAAGCATAGTAAGGCGGGGCAGGTCTAAAACCCGCCCTCCCCGCGTTCCGTCAGGCGCAGTCAGCCTCGATTATACCGACACATTGCGTCTTCTGCAAAAACCGCGCCAGAGTTGTGCGCCGGAACAGACTATGCTATAATCTCGCCAGAAACGGCGCCTGTCTCCCTTGAAAGGAGCTTGGGAATGATTGAGGTGATTGTCGATAGTATTCGGGTCAGTCTCGTCAGCCAACAACGCATCGTCGTCCTGCGCGAGAAGGGCGGCGATCGCCAACTCGTCATCTGGATCGGGCACGCAGAGGCCGATGCCATCACGCTCAAGCTCCAGGGCCACGAAGTCCCGCGCCCGATGACCCATGACCTGCTCAAGAATGTCATCGAGGACCTGGGCGCCAGCCTCGAATATATCCATATCCACGAACTGCGGGATGATACCTACTTCGCCCATCTAGTGCTCGAGCAGCGGGGCCGCCGCCTCGAAATCGACGCCCGCCCCAGCGACTCGATTGCCCTCGCCATCCGCGCCCAAGCCCCCATCTTCGTCGCCGAGACGATTATGGACCGCGTCGGCATCGCGCCCACCGAGGAAGAGCCGACGCCCGCCGCCGCCGAGGAGGGCGAGGAGCAACTCGGCGTCTTCCGCGACTTCCTGGAGACGCTCGACCTGGACGACCTAGGCGGCGAAGAAGAGGCTCCGCGCAAGCGCTAACCTTTTCAACTAACGGGGACACAGGGACACGGTGGCCTGCGCTCGTCGTCTCTGTGTCCCTGTTTGCGTGACTTCCGGCCTTTCTCACCCTTTGTTCTCTTGACAAAACGCTACCGTCGGCCTATAATGGAACATAAGTTCTGTCTCGGCCGAGGCAGACAGCGGGGTCCTTGTTCATGAGCGCACCCATCGACCGCATCGTGCCCTTCAACGTCGAAGCCGAGGAAGCTGTCCTCGGCTCGCTCCTTCTCGACTCGCAAGCCATCATTCGCATTGCCTCGTTCCTGAAGCCTGATGACTTCTACCGCGAGAAGAACCGCTGGGTCTACGAGGCGGCCATTGCCCTCTACGAGCGTCGCGACGCCATCGACTTCCTCACCGTGCGCGACGAGCTGGAGCGCAACAATCGGCTGGAAGAGGTCGGCGGGGCCAGCTTCCTCACCTCCCTTATCAACGTCGTCCCGACCTCCATCCACATCGAACACTACGCCCGCATCGTCGAGCGCGCCGCCACGCGCCGCCGCCTCATCAGCGCCGCCAGCGACATCGCCGGCCTGGCCTACGATGAGAGCGACGAGATCGAGGCTACTCTCGACAAGGCGGAGCAAATTCTGTTCGCCGTCTCCCAGCGCAGCCTGACCCGCGACCTGACGCCTATCAGCCAGGTTCTCAATGAGTACTTTGACAAGATTGAATACTTGCAGGCCCACCACGGCCAGGTCAGCGGCGTCCCGTCCGGCTTCGTGGACCTCAACAAGCTGCTAGGTGGCTTCCAGCGCTCCGACCTCGTCATCGTCGCCGCCCGGCCGGGCATGGGCAAGACAAGTTTGCTCCTCGCCCACGCCCTGAGCGCCGCTATGGCGGGCCTGCCCGTCGCCGTGTTCAGCCTGGAGATGTCGGCCGAACAGCTTGTCCAGCGCCTCATCTCTGCCGAGACGGGCATCGACCAGCACCGCCTGCGCCTGGGTCTCATCAAGGACGAGGAGATGCCGTTGGTGACGCGAGCCATGGGTGTCCTGGAAGGCACGCGCATCTTCATCGACGACACACCGGGCATCACGGCCCTGGAGATGCGCACCAAGGCGCGCCGCCTCCACGCCGAGCATCCCGTTGGCCTCATCGTCGTAGACTACCTGCAACTCATGCACGGCGGCGGACGTATCGAGAACCGCGTCCAGGAGATTTCGCACATCTCGCGCTCGCTCAAGGAGTTGGCGCGCGAGCTTAACGTCCCCGTCATCGCCGCCTCCCAGCTCTCGCGCGCCGTCGAGAGCCGCCACGACCGCCGCCCCATGCTCTCCGACCTGAGAGAATCGGGAAGCATCGAGCAGGACGCCGACATCGTCATGTTCATCTACCGCGACGACTACTACAAGGACGACAGCGACAAGCGCAACATCGCCGAGATCATCGTCGCTAAGCACCGCAATGGCCCCACCGGCGCCGTCGAACTCTTCTTCATCAAGGAGCAGGCCAAGTTCGCGGACCTGGCGACCGTCACCGACGAGTACGATACCGCCGGCCAGTGGTAGTACGGGCGTGGCAGGCCACGCCCCCTACTCTGACCACTGACTACTGACCACTATTCACTGACCATGCCTTTCGATGGCTTTCCCGCCGGCAAACTCAAGGTCACGCCCATCCCGGACCTGTTCTTCAGCGAGTTGCTACCGCAGATCGACGATCTGGATGAGCTAAAGGTGACCCTCTACGTCCTGCACCGCGTCCAGCGCGCCCACGGCCTGCGCCTCGTGCGCCGCTCCGACATGCTGGCCGACGCTACGCTCGCGCGCGCCCTGGCGGGCAAGGGGCGCGGCCTGGCCGAGACTCTCGACCAGGCGCTCAGCAAGGGCGTGACGCGCGGCTCGCTATTGCGGCTGGACGTCGCGGGGGACGCGGGCGCGGATCAGTGGTACGTCCCGAACAGTGAGAGCGGGCGCAAGCTGGCCCAGGAGATTGAGCTGGGCCTGGTCCAACTCCCCGACGCGCGGCGCGTCGAGCGCTTCCAGGCCGCCGAGGAGCGCCCGTCGATTTACACTCTCTATGAGCAGAACATCGGCCTCTTGCAGCCGCTCATTGCTGAGCAGTTGCGCGACGCTGAAGAGAGCTATCCACCGGCGTGGATTGCCGAGGCGTTCCAGCGGGCCGTCGAGAACAATGTGCGGAAGTGGAGTTACGTGCGCGCCATCCTGGAGCGCTGGGCGGTAGAAGGTAAGAGTGATGAAGCCGATCGGCGACATTCTGAGACGGATGAATTCGCAGAGATACGACGACGCTATGGCGGATACCTCCGCGAGTGAGGAGGACGATGCGGAGGTGAGCGAGGGCCGGGCGGGCCAGACCGAGGCTGCTGCCTGGCGCGACGACGCCTCCGCGCTGACCGCCGTTCCGCGCCCCCAGGACCGCGAGGCCTGCCCGACGTGCGGCGGCTTTGGCTACGTCCGCAAGGACGTACCTCTCGGCCATCCGGACTTTGGGCGCGCTCTGCTGTGTCCCCACCGCCGCGACGAGGTCGCCAATGCCCGCACCGGCGAGTTGCGCGCCGCCGCCAACATGGCCGCCCTGGGCCACATGACTTTCGACAACTTCCACCTCACCCCCTACGAGATGAGCGAGAAGATGCAGAAGAGTCTCAAGGCGGCCTTCGACGCAGCGCGTGAGTTCGCCGACGACCCACGCGGCTGGCTCGTCCTGACCGGCACCTTCGGCTGCGGCAAGACCCACCTGGCGGCGGCCATCGCCAACCATCGCCTGGCCGACGGGCGCGCCGCCCTGTTCGTGGTCGTCCCCGATCTGCTTGACCACCTGCGCGCCACCTTTAGCCCCGGCAGCACCGTCAGCTACGACGAACGCTTCGAGGCCGTCCGCACCGCGCCCGTCCTCATTCTCGACGACCTCGGCGCGCAGTCGAGCACGCCCTGGGCCAGCGAGAAACTCTTTCAACTCCTCAACTACCGCTACACCGCCCAACTGCCAACTGTCATCACCACCAACCAGCGCATGGAGGACATCGACGAGCGGCTGCGCTCGCGGCTCCAGGACAGCGCCCTGGTGCGCCACACCCACATCCTGGCCCCCGACTACCGTCGCAGTGGCGCCGATCGTCTCGGCGGCGACCTCAGTACCCTGAGCCTGCACCGCGATGAGACATTCGAGACGTTCGACCTGCGCCAGAATGAGTTGCTGTCCCAGGGCCAGCCCGAGATTGCTGAGAACCTTCAGACCGTCGTCCGCGCCGCCCGCCAGTACGCCGCCAACCCGCGCGGCTGGCTTGTCCTCACCGGCATGTACGGTACGGGCAAGACCCATCTCGCCGCCGCCATCGCCAACGAGCGTGTCGCTCAGGGCGACTCGGCCCTGTTCGTCGTCGTCCCCGACCTGCTCGACCACCTGCGCGCCACCTTCAGCCCGACCAGTCCGGTCTCCTACGACCGCCGCTTCGAGGAAGTCCGCAACGTCCCCTTCCTCGTCCTGGACGACCTGAGCATGGAGAGCGCCACGCCGTGGGCGCGCGAGAAATTGTTTCAGATCATCAACCACCGCTACGCCGCCCGTCTGGCCACGGTCATCACTACCTCGACCCCCATCGATGAACTCGACGACCGCCTGGCGACGCGCCTGTTCGACTCGACGCGCTGCACCGTCCTGCCCATCCTCGCCCCCAGCTATCGGGGTGGCCGGCGCGGCGCGCCACCTGCCCGCCCGGCCCGCCGCGCCGCCTCCCGCTAGGGCATCCAGGCAATGAGACAGAATTAACAGAATGGGTTAAAATTCTGCCGATTCTGTCCTGTGTCTTTGACTTCTATGCATCGGGACGCTCTCATCTCCATCGCCACGCGCGGCCTGGCCCGCGTGTTTCCGCACCACGCCCTGGCGCCGTTGGTCCCCCCGCCGCGCCGCGTCCTCATCCTCAAGCCCTGCTGCCTGGGCGACCTCCTCATGGCGACGGCTACCATCCGGGCCCTCCGCCTTGCCTATCCCGACATGGCGCTACATTTCGCCGTCGGCACGACCTCCGCCGTCGCTGTACGCGGCAGCCCGCGCCTGGACGCCATCCTGGACATTGAGGGAGTCGGCGCGGGCCGCGCGCCGTGGTCGGCCTACCAGGCCGTCGTCACCAAGCTCCGCGCCGGCCACTACGACCTGGCCATCACCCTCGACCGCTCGCCCATCATTGGGCTGCTGCCCCTCCTGGCCGGCGTCCCGCGCCGCGTCGGCCTGGACAGCGATGGGCGGGGCTTCGCCCACCAGGTCCGCGTCCCCGCCCCGCCCGCCGACCCCCGCCATGAGGCCGACGTCTACCTGGCTACCGTGCGCGCCCTCGGCCTCGCCGTCGCCGACCCCCGCCTCGAATTCTTCCCCTCCGCCGACGACGAGCAGGCTCTGGCCCACGTCCACCCTTCAACCTTCACCCCTCACCCTTTAGTCGTTATCCACCCCGCCGGCGGCGTCAACCCCGGCATGACCTTGCTTGCCAAGCGCTGGCCCGCCGAGCGGTTCGCCGCCCTGGCCGACCGCCTGATCGACGCGCAGGACGCGCAGGTCGTCCTCGTCGGCGGGCCGGGTGATACTGAGGTCAGCGCCGCCGTCCGCCAGGCCATGCGCCGCGAGGTCGTGGATCTGACGGCGAGGCTTAGCTTTGGCGCCGTCGGGGCGCTGGCCCGCCGCGCCGCTCTCTACATCGGCAACGACACCGGTGCGACGCACCTGGCCGTCGCCGTCGGCGCGCCGACCCTGATGATCATGGGCCCGACCGACCCGCGTCGCTACGGCCCCTATCGGCCCACCGCCCCCGACACCGTCGCCGCCGTTGCCCCGCCCGACGCCCGCCCCGCCGACTACCTGGCGCTGCGCCACGCCGCCGCCGCTCCCGACGGCCCCACGGCCATCACCCGCGTCAGCGTGGACCAGGTCTACACCGTCGCCACCCGCCTCCTGCACACGCCGCGATGACGACGCGTGTCCCGCTGGTCCGCGTCAGCAAGGCTGACCCCTGCCGATTGAAGTCAGCGCTACGTAGCGGCCTGCCGACTGAAGTCGGCGCTATGCAGCGGCCTGCCGCCTTCGCCTGCACCCTCGTCCTGCTCGCCTTCGCTCTGCGCCTCTGGACACTCGGCGCGCACGGCGTCTGGCTGGATGAGGCGCTCATGCTCGGCCGCGTGCGCGGCGACCTGGCAACCGCCGTCCTGGGCCGCACGCCGTTGGACCTGGCCCCGCCGTTGTACCCCCTGCTGCTCCACCTCTGGACCCACCTGGGCGAGCACGACGTCTGG
>CAZLBQ010000154.1:0-12142 GCA_964557745.1 uncultured Anaerolineales bacterium | reverse complement strand
TAGAATTTTAAGGGGTAATCAGGTCTGTCAGAGAGTGTCTAGCTCCCCAGAACTGACAAATTCCCGATATCGGGAATTGAATTTGACGGCCAGCGAATTCAAACGTAAAATCCAGTTCAGAGCTTACGTTAGAGGCGCGCCTCCTCTAGTGAGGCAAGGACGGGCCAGCGGGTACCAACGCTGGCCTTTTCCTTTTTGCCTCGCCAAAATTGCTCCGCCACAGCGCGACTCGACCGCGATTCGAGTCGCGCTGTACATGTTGGTGTCAATGCAGTCCATCCCATGTGGCGCGCCGTCATAAGAGACGAGATTCCCTCAACGACATTGTACAGCACTCCCTGGAAACCTTCCGTGGTGGGATTATAAGGTTCTTTAAGCTTGCGAAAACCGCAAACAACGCCATAATGACCATAAGGTTACACCCTTCCCCGCGACATTGTACAGTGTATTACAGTTGACACCCGCCTTGCGCGGACGACCTCCCAGCGACCTGGGCGGCCCAGGTTGGCCTGTCTCTAGGCAACGGCGCGTTGACACGCCCCGGCCGCCGTGGTAGACTGCCCAGGAGACCGCAGCAGACCGCAGCGAGGCGCTATGCTCACGATTGCACAGATCGCCCGTACTCTCGGAATTCCTGAGAGCACAGCGCGATACTACAGAGACAGGTTTTCGGGGTGGATCCCGACGACGGGAGAGGGACGCAGCCGACGCTACCCGCCGGCCGCCCTGGACGTGATCCGGGCCATCGCCGAGATGAGTCGGGCCGGCATGCCCGCCGACCTGGTCGAAGACGAGCTCCAGCGCCGCGGCTTCGCGCTCGAGGCCCAGCCCCAAACGCAGCAGCAGGTCACAGCAACGCAGCAGCAGACCGCAGCAGCAGACCTCGCCGCCCTGATACGGGCAGCGGTCGCCGCCGAGGTCGCCCCGCTGCGTGACGATCTCGCGGCCGCTCGAAACGAGATCGCCCGTCTTAGCGCCCTAGTCGAGATGCAGCGCCGCGCCCTGGCTCCGCCTGAACCGCAGCCGACCGCAGCCGAGGCCCAGCCCCCACTCTCACCCCTGGGCCGCCTCCGCCGCTTGCTCGGGCGATAGATCCCCTACCCCCCCCCACAACTTGACGTAAAAAACGCGAGTCGCCGCCGCCGAACACTGTTCGGATTCCGAACAATTCGCTGGTCAGGCTCGCGTTTCTTTTTGCTCCGTAAGGTTGCAGAGCAAATCTTAAGGTTCTTTCTTGCTCTAATATGTCGCAAAACGTTGCATTTATGGTATAATGGGAGCAGGAAAACACGTTGCCCCCGCGCTGTTCGTAGCAGCCGGGGGCGTGGGCAGAAGCTGATAAGGAGCTACCGCCATGACAACTATAACCCCTTCCCTGGCCGAGCGCAACCGCGCCGCCGCAGCCGTCAACCTGGCCGCCCGCCATCTGGCCGACAGGCCGGGCCGCCACATCACCGCCCGCATTATCGAGGGCGGTCTTCTCGTTTGGAAGGTCGAGAGCCAGACCGAACCGGGCAAGGTTCACACAGTCACCCGCGAGGCTGACGGCTGGCCGGCCGACACCTGCGATTGCGAGGATCATCTTTGGAGGCATCAGCGCTGCAAGCATCAGCGTGCGGTCGATATCCTCATCATTCCGCCGGCCGTCACTGTGACCGAGGCCCAGGCCGACGAGATCGTCCTTGCCTCCAAGTGGGCCGACGAGGTCGAGGAGTCCGAGGTCAACGAGCTGGACTTTGTCTACGGCCTGACCGATGGTTCAACCGTCGTCGTCGACCGCTCGGGCAAGCTCACCCACTACCCGGCCCAGGAACAAGCCCAGGTCCCGACGCCCGCCCAGATCAGGGCAGCGGAGCGAGCCGCCCGCGATGCTGCGATAGATGCCAAGCTCGAAGCCCAGCGCCAAGAGCGCCGCGCCCGTCGCCAGTCCCGCGAATTCCGCGAGGAGGTCTAACGATGCCCCCTCGCCTTACTGGTGACCAACTCACTCTTGAGCAGGCCGGCCGTCTCCTCTCTCGTATCGAGAGGGGAGACGACTCCGCCTGTTGGCTCTGGCGTGGCAGCGTCGCGCCCAACGGTTACGGGCAAGTCGTTTGGAGGTTCGGAGGCATCCGCGTTCGGTTCACTCCTCACCGCTTGATGCTCGAATGGTGGACAGGTCAGCCCGTCCCGGCCAACCTGGACGTTGACCATACCTGTTGTAATCGGGCTTGCTGCAATCCCGCCCATCTGGAGCGCGTCACGCACGCCGAGAACGTTCGACGAGCGGCCCGCCGCCGGTCCTGGCGCGAGATCCGAGATTATCAGCTGAGACTAGCACACCTGGACGCGATCCAGAAGGAGCTATAGAAATGGCCGCTCAGACCGCAGCACCACAGCAGCCGACCGCAACGACGGCGACCCCCGCGCCCTTGCCTGAAGCGCCTTTTTCGGCTACCGTCAGAGTGAGAAGCCCTCGCGGTTTCATCTGGCTGGTAACGGCTCGCTCGCTCTCCGTCAACGTCACGGGGCTTGAGGCGGTCGAGGAGCGACTCCTCGCCGCTGGGTTCGAGCCGGCCGAGGAGCGCAGCGCCGCCCAGGTCGCCCAGGGTGAGGCCTCCGCCCCGATGTGCCCGACGCACAACAAGCCCATGAAGCGAGGTCGCCGAGGCTGGTTCTGCTCCGTCCAGGTCGCCCCCGACGATGGGACGGGCAAGCCTGTTTACTGCAAGTGTACCGCGTAGAACCCACCGCCGGCCGGACGTGCGCGCCGTCTGCCGATAGCCTCACTCAGACGCTGGCCCGTCTGAGTGAGGCTCAACCCTTATAGGGGGCGAGCCATGGTCAAAATCAGAACAGCTCGAGGCGACTTCGCCGAGGTCAACGGGGGAACCTGGTCAGCCGACGATCCCGACTTGGCGTCGTTTCTGAATATCTATGCCGAGATGCTCCCGGCTGGGGGTGAATCCCCCTACCCAGATTACACGCTCGCCGAGCGAGCGCTTACCGTCGTCGGGGGCGAGATCGTCCACGCGGACCCGCCGCCGCCCTCTTATCCTGGCGTGGTCTACAGCAGTCTGTGAACAGGGGGAAACATGGTCACGGAACGAAGGGCGAAGGCCTTGAAGGTGATGTACCTGAAAAGGGGAATGAGCTTGCGTGATATCGCCGCCCATTATCAGGTCAGCGCGTCCACGGTTCAAGCCTGGATGGTCGAGGCAGGAATCACGCGTCGAGGCCCTGGGGCTTACCCGACGGCCGTTGATGTCGTGAAACTCCGCGAACTGCTAGACGGAGGGGCGACGCTGGGCCGATGTAGCATTGAGTTTCAGGTAGCAGAGGTGACTCTAATCCGTCACTTGAAACGAGCTGGCCTTTATCGCCCTAAGGCAACCTTGGCGCAGAGCGCGCGGGCGATCTTGCTCGAAGCAGGGGCGGACCCGGAGGAACTAGACGAACTGGAAAATGGGGAGGTTATTTTCAATGACTGACTCTGCCATGATCCGCAACCCGCAGCCCGCGCCGCTGGCTATCGTCGGCGCCGACGATCCCGCCCAGGCATGGGAGTCGGTCGCGGCCGACTGGCTGCAAGGGCGACGGAGCGAGCGAACGCGAGCCACTTATACAGCCGCCTGGCATGATTTTCTAGCCCATTCCCAGCGCTCGCCCTGGGCGATCCAGCGCTCAGACGTGATCGCCTGGCGCGACGCCATGACCGAGCAGCGCAAGGCCGACGCGACGATAGCCCAGCGCCTCGCTGCCGTCAGTTCGTTCTACCGCTTCGCCCGGTCGGAGGGGCTAACCGACCGTAACCCCTGCGACGGAGTCGAGCGCCCGAAGGTGAAGCCCTACGACAAAGCCGCCTGGCTCACCGAGGAGCAAGCCCGCCGCGTGCTAGAGTCAATCCGCCCAGGTTCGCCGACCGCCGACCGAGATCGCGCCCTGCTGACCCTGGCTCTGACGATGGGACTTCGACGAGCTGAGCTGCTCGGAATTCGCCGAGGCGACGTCGTCGAGCGCCCCGACGGAAGCGCCGCTCTCCGCTACCGACCGAAGGGCAAGAGCGAGGAAACTCGCCCGCTTCCCCTCTCCGCCTGGCGCGCCCTCCGCCGCCACCTGGCGACCATGCCCGACACGTCGCCAGAGGCCCGCGTGTTCGACCTGACCGCCGAGGGATTGCGCTACATCGTGCGCCGGTATACATCGGCCGCGCTCGGGCAACCTATCAGCCCGCATGGACTGAGGCACAGCGCCGCGTCGATCCTTTACAAGAGGACGGGGAAGCCGGCCGACGTCCAAGCGATGCTCGGACACGCCCGCATCACGACCACGGAGATTTACGTTCACAACGCCCTGACCGATGATCGGCGCGCCCACCTGGGCGACATCATCGGCGACGCGCTGGGGCTGTAGGACTGCCGATAATACTCTATTAGAGCAAGTGCTTACTTGACAGAATATGCCGTACTTTGGAGCGCATTGACACGAAAGGAAACCATGATAGACTCAACGCAACTTACCGCAACCCATCAGGTAATAGTCAGAATGCCGAAGGCCCGACCAGGTTGGATAACCTTTCAGGACGCCGCCGCCCGTCTCGGCGTCTCGCGTTCAACGTTCTGGCGATGGTACGACGCCGACCGCCAAGAGCTAAAGACCCGCGTTCGTTTCGTCAAGATGGGCCGAGAGCGCTACGTCAACGAGGCCGACTTGGAGACCTGGGACGCCTGGCGATTTGGCGAGGATGCCCCGCCAAGCCCTCAGGAAGGCTCAGGAGGCGTTATTTAGAGTGGCCCGGTATGTTTAGACCTTGAAGGAAAGCGCCCCGCCGGTGTGTTGGAAGCACAGCGACGGGGCTAACCCCGACCCTGGTACTGGCAGGGACGGGGCTTGTGATAGCTTATCACGGCCCCGGTCCCGGCGCAACACCGAAAGGACTTGGAGCCATGCACAAGAGCATAAGGGTTCTGCTGACCGTCCGATCCGCCCTCGCCGATCTCCTCGCCGACCAGTCCCGCCCATTCGATGAACGAATGTTGCTCGCCCTCGCCACGATCGAGGGGCGCGGCTGGATGTGCGCCCCCGTCGTCCGCCACGGCTTTACAGTGGTCGAAGTCTCCGCCCTGGTTCCCGAAGGTGGAGCCCAACTCTTGACCCTGGCTGAGACGCCACGACAGCGCCGTCGCATCCTGCGCGACCTCGCCAAGTATGGCGGGTTTCTCTTTGTGGGCTGCGATCCTGCTGCGATTGGCTGCGATCTTGCCCCCGTTCGCGTGGTTGGCGTCAAGATCGACCTGGTACGAGCTGCGGAAGCTGCCCGCGACGCTCTCGCCGAGCAGTGGTCGCCAGACACGCGAGTCAGCCTGACCCGATACGCGGTCGCCGACGAAGGGCGGGCAGGATGACCAACTCGCCGAGTAAGACCGGCTGCGTGATCCTGGCTGCGTTTCTGCTGGCCCTGACCCTCGCCGCTGGTGGAGTAGGGTTCGCGGCCCACGAGCTGAACCCCGCGACTGTCCTAGAACGTCAGCAGGCCATCGAGGAGCAGCGCCAGAAAGCCACCCGCGATGATGCATTTTGGCGCTCGGTGATGCCCGCCCAGGTCGCGGCCTACAGCCTGATAATCGTCGGGCTACCCCTCGCCCTGCTCATCGCCCTGGTAGGTGGCGGCGCTTTGGCCTGGTCAATGGCCCGCCACCGCCGAGGGCTGGTCTGGCCTAAGAACGGCGTTCTACCCGTCCACGTGGCCCATGTAGTAGACGGCTCGACTCTGCCACTGGCAGCCGCTGGAATTGCTGGTCATCACGCGGCCCAGGTCGAAGCCGCTCGAAACCCCGTTCACCAGCTGCCCCCAGGTCTCCGCACGTACTCACCTCGCTACGGCGCGCCCCGCATCGTGGGCAGCGATCCCAACGCGGCGCCGAGCTTGGCAGCGCCACCGGAGCCGGTCCGCACCCCCGCGCCATCGTTCGGCGAGCTGCTCGAGCGCGGACTTCTAGGCCCTGGGAGGTTCGCCCTGGGCTGGAACCCTAACGCGGGAATACCCGCCTACGGCATTTTCGCCGACCTCTACTCTGTCGCCATACTGGGCGCGACGGGAAGCGGGAAGTCTACCACGGCCCGCGCCCTCGTCAGCCAAACCGCCCTGAATGACGGGAAGCTGATCGTCATTGACCCGCACCTACACGCGACCCGCGACAGTCTCGCCGGCGACCTCGCCCCGTTGAGCAGCGCTTTTCTCTTGCCCCCCGTTGACGACGACCCCACGGCGATAAAGCACGCGCTGGGGGCTGTGCTGGACCTGCTGGAAGATCGCAAGGCCGGCGCGACAGGCCCGACCGTCCTCGTCGTCTGTGACGAGTGGACTTCGCTCGTTTCGAGGGGAGGCCCCCGCGCCGAGCTCCTAACCCGTACAATGCGCCTCTTGGCCGTCGAAGGTCGAAAGCTCGGGCTGCATGGTATGGTCTGCATGCAAGACGCGACGAAAGAAGCTGTTGGCCCCCTGCGTGACGTTCTTTCGAGCGCCTACGTACACCGCAGCAGACCGCAGCATGCCCGCATGGTCGCCCCTGGGTTGAAAGCGGATACCTGGAGCCTGGCACCTGGTCAAGCGTGGCTCGACCAAACAAGCGGTCCGCCGCGCCTGTTGGCCATGCCCGAATGCACTGCCGCGGACGTGGCGACGGTCGGCCGACTGCTCCCCAGCGGCCCCAAGTCCGACTCGGCAAGTTGGGCGCAAGTCCCACTGAGAGCCGCCGGCGAGAGCTGGAAACCTGGCGATCCTGGCCACCGCGGCGAGCCGAATATGGGCCAGATCCCCACAACGCCGACCGCGCCGGCGCGTCCTGAGCTTCGCATTATCCGCCCTGAAACGGGGGTGGGTGGCGTGGGTGGGTGGCCGCCCACCTCTGAAAATAGGGACGAAAACGCCCCCGCTGAGACGGAGCCACCTAGCCCACCTCCGACTCTGGCGGAGAAGGCGCGAGCCGCTTGCATCCCGCTCGACGAGGAGGAAACGCGCCTCGTCGAAGCGATGGACGCGGGCAAGACTCCAGCAGGAGCCGCCGCCGCTCTCGCTGGACAGCACAAGGGGGGGAAGTATTCTAGACTCAAGAGCAAGGCCGAGGAGCTACAGAAGCTAATCGAGGGGTGGCCCAACGGGGAAGCCTGGGAGGGTTAAGGAAATGAGCGAGATCGACGCATCAGACAAGTTTCAGAAGATCCGCCGGGCCCATGCCATCGACGCGGCCCGCGATGCAATACGAAAGGCCGAGGCCGAGGGGCAGCCGCGCCCCGTCGTCTTTCTGCGAGCTGCTCGGGCGGCCTCGACCATCGTCGGCGACAACGAGGGCGGGCTGATCGCGGCCCGCCTGTTGGGGCTGGTCGACGATCAGGGGATGCCAACGAAGCCGGGCGAGTAAGCGCCCTAGACATTCTGACGATTGTGGTCGGGCTCGCCGTCCTGGTTGCCCTGGTCTATCTCGGCTGGTATATCGGCATGCCCTGGCGAGGGTTTCGGGGGTCACGGCGCCGGCGAGGACGAAAGTTTAGGGGAGACTAACAAATCCACCATTTTTTCACAGGTTTTCCTCAGATTTCTTGAGCGAACCTGAGCTATACTGTCCTCGGAAACGCGCAAGTCCTATAGGTTGCGTTTCGATGGACGCCTGCGGTACAATATATGGGAAATGCGGAGGGCCTTCCCCGTCTCACCTGGCAAGTGTTCGGGAAGGCCCCTCCGAGACGTAGAAACGGCCGCAATCACGCGGGCCGCCCCTTCGCACACACGGACGGGGAGCCCCGCGCCGTGGTGCATTTTGCTACGAGGAATTATCTAACATCACCGAGTCTGTGTCAAGTAACGTTACTCAAGGAACGTTTCCACCGAGAAAAGGAGGCTCCAACTATGTCCCGCAAACCCGGACCGCCCCGCGAGAACCTTCGCCTTCGTGTTGGTCAGATCACGATGCAGACATTGCAAGAGGAGGCCAACGCCCGCGATCTGTTGCCGACCGACGTCGCCCGACTCGCTCTCTCTCTGGGGCTGGGCATTCTAACCGCCGACAGGCAGGCCGATGGGCAACAGCAACAGCAGGCCGCCTAAAAAGCCAAACGCGCCGCCTGGGGAAGCGACGCGAGGGCGCGGGAACGGGGTTATGGGAACTCGACAATTCCATTTTACCCCATCCCCCGGCCTCTTGTCAATCCCCAGCGGCCCCAACAGGAGCCGCAAAATGCTTCACGCTTTCGATCTTGACCCCTACGAGCGCCCACCGTCCGAACACGGTTACGCGCCGCTCAGCGCCGTCCGACTCCTCGAGAGTCTAGGCGTACCGCGCCGCGTGGCGCTGACGATCCGCGCTGAGCAGCTCCCCGCCGCCCTCGCCTACTACGCCCGCCGACGAGCTTTCACCGTCGACGCAGTACGAAAGGCGGCCCAGCAATGACGAGCAAGGTCAACACCCCTGCCATCCCTCGCGAGCTCACGGGCCGCGCCCAGTGGGTAACTTGGCGATACGAGACCCGCGAGGGAAAGCCGACGAAGGTTCCTCACGACCCCAAGACAGGGCGAAGAGCCTCCGTAACTAACCCCGCGACCTGGTCGACATTCTCGGCCGCGGTCGCTGCCTACGACCGCGACACCTACGACGGCGTCGGCTACGTCCTGACCGCCGACGATCCCTTTGTAGGGGTTGATATTGACCACTGCATAGGCGACGACGGGCAGCTTGACCCCGCCGCCGCCTATCACGTCGAAGGGCTCGACAGCTACACCGAGATCACCCCCAGCGGGCGAGGCCTCCGCATCTTCATCAAGGGGAAGCTCCCGAATGGTCGTCGGCGCGTAGGTAATATCGAGGTCTACGACGCGGGGCGTTTCCTCACGCTGACGGGGCGCCGCTGGGCCGACACTCCGCCGACTATCGCCGACCGCTCCGCCGTCCTCGAGTTCTGGCACTCAGACACGTTCGGCAGCACGTCCGAACCGTTGCCCCAGTTTGTCCCGGTCCCGGTCGAGCTAGACGACTCGGCGATCCTTGCCAAAGCCTGCAACGCCCGCAGCGCCGGCCCCGACTTCGAAGCTCTCTACCTCCGAGGCGACGTCAGCTTGTACGGGGGCGACGACTCCCGCGCTGACTATCACCTCGCCCGTCATCTGTTGTTCTGGACGGGTGGCGACGTCCCCGCCGCCGACCGCCTGTTCCGCTCCTCTGCCCTGATGCGCCCCAAGTGGGACGAACAACGAGGACAGACCACTTACGGAGAACGCACCATGGCAGCAGCATACGCGAACCTTAAGGCGGTCTATACCCCTACGCAGGAAACCCACAATAACAACGGACATGGGCCATACGAACCGAGTCCAAGCGCGAGTCCAGACCGAATCCAAGGCGAGTCCAGTTCGAACGGCTGGACTCCGGCTCGGACTCGGACTCAGCCCAGGTTTCATCTGATCCCGGCCGACGAGCTCGACAGCCGACCGCCCGTAAAGTGGCTCATCAAAAACGAGGTCGCCGCCGGCCAGTTTACGATGTTCTACGGGCCGAGCGGAGGAGGCAAGAGCTTTGTAGCCCTCGATTGGGCTCTACAGATCGCCCAGGAAAGCCCCGTCGTCTACGTCGCGGGCGAGGACGCGGACGGCTACGCGCCCCGCAAAATCGCCTGGTGCAAGCACCACAAAAAGCCGGCTGGCCAACTCTACTTTGTCGACACCCCGGTTAACCTGTTCGACGCGACCTCGGTCGCTGCGTTCATCGCCGAGGTCACGCCCCTCCAGCCCGCCCTGATCGTCTTTGATACTCTGGCCCGCTGCATGGTCGGCGCCGACGAGAACAGCGCGAAAGATGTCGGCCTGGTAATCGACAGCCTAGAAGAGATTCGCCGAGCGACGGCCGCAGCGGTCGTTCCCGTTCACCACACAGGGAAGAACGGCAACACTTACCGAGGCTCCTCGACACTCCTGAGCCACGCTTACGCGCTGATCGAGCTCACGCTTGACGACGACCTCATCACGATATCGTGTGACAAGTCGCCGAAGAACTCGCCGAAGTTCGCCCCGCGCAAGCTGAAGCTTGTCCAAGTCCAGACCGGCCGGCTGACCGACGAGGGCGAGCCCGAAACGAGCGCCGTCGTCGTCCCCGCAACCCAGGTCTACACCTACGGCCCCGACCTGACCTCGAATCAGCGGAAGATCCTGGAAACCCTCAATATGGATGCGTTCGTCACCGCGGGCGCGAAAGTCCAGGAGCTGATGAATTTCGTGACCATGTCCCGAAGCTCTCTCTTCGTGCTGTTGTCGACGTTGATGCGAAAAGGCTTCGTCCGCCAGGCTTCGAAGGGCGATCCCTACTACATCACAGAGTTGGGGAGGTCTGCTATTGGAGCATCAGACTTGGAAGTCCAGTCCAGTCCAGGATGAGTCCAATTGGACTGGACTGGACTTCCCTATAAGTGTCCGAGTCCGAGTCCAATCCAGTCCACCACCCCTTTAGGGGTGGACTGGACTGGACTCGGACTGGACTAGGGGACGGGGTTGGAGGCTTGAAACTCCTCCCCAGCGTGCAGTAAAGAGGAGAAGATGAACGTCTGGGCCAAGTCGTTTCGCACCGAGTTCGACGCGGCAAAGTGGCTGCATGAGAACGTCACGCGGCATTACACGCGAGAGATCGTCAATGTCAGGCTGACCGACCTTCCAGTCGGCGCCCTGGGAACGGTCGAATGGGAGGGGGATGCATACCTCATCAAGCTGGCGATGGGACAGGGTATCGAACGGATGGTTGAAAGCTGGTTTCACGAGATCGCGCATATCGTCCACGGCGACGTTCCGAAGAAAGCCCGGTCGACCGAATGGCGGCCCGTCGAGGAACTCAGCCCAGGCATACGGGCTCTGTTCGAGAGTATCGCGGCCGATGCCCGTTCGGGAACGGAGGCCCGCGCCGAAGCGTGGGCGATCCAGGAAAAAGCTCGCTGGGAGCAGAAACTAAACTCAGGAGGAATCCGACAATGAGCAATACTGAAAACGAATTCAAAAAGGCCGAGAAGCGCATCGCCGACCTGGAAAAGAAAATCGCCGAGGTCGCTCGCCGGCGCGAGAAGCTCGAAGACGAGCTCGCCGAGGCGACCCGCCGAGCAGATACCGTGTTGTCCAAGGCCGCGGCCGCCCTGCTGGGTGGCGAGGAGCCCGACGACTCCAGCGTCATCAAGGCCCAGGCGCGGGGCGTCTCGCTCCGCCGCGCTATCTTGGAGCTTACCACGGAGGAAGAAGGCCTCGCCTCCGAGCTTGCGGGCGCAGAGTTCGCAGCCCACGACGCCCGGGCCGCTGTCCTCGCCGAGCAGATCGACACTCAGCTGAGCGAGATTCAAAAGAGCTTGCGCGACGTCATCAGCTACTGCGACAAGCTCCGGCCGCTGACGGGCGAGCAGCACCGTATCTGGGAACGAGGCCACGCAGTACGACACGCGGGGATCTTCCCAAGTATCGGCCTGATCGAGGCCAACGTCCGCCGTGCCCTGGCTGTGGTCGAGAACATCTAACCTAGAAGTTACCCTCCTTCCTCCTCCTTGCACGCGCCGCAGTCCTCGGACCGCGGCGCGTGCCAATTTCGAGCGCCGTTCATGGGTGTTGCGAATGGCTTGCATGGGGTATCCTCGGCCGCGGTTTACGAATGGATTGCAAGGGGTGTCCCGGACTGTATGGGGTGTCCTCGGCCGCGGTTTACGAATGGCGTTCATGGGGTATCGCGGCGTTCATGGAGTATCGTCGAGCCAACAGAAACGCCCCGGCGCGGGGCCGAGGCGTTCGGGTCCAACTTCGTACCCTAGTACGTGATGTTGGGCGGCATGGGCGGGAAGATCGGGACCGGCCGACGGATGGTCAGCACGATCACGATGATCGCCACGAGGTACGCCGCGTACGCGATGAGCCAGAAGGCCATCGGCGTCAGTGTTAGAGCTAACATTAGAGGCGTCCTCCTCCTTTCTGTGAGATTATGGACGGGCTTTCCATGCTCGTGGTACCAGCACAAGCGTGAATCCCTCATGGGAGTAATGATATAGTATTCGGCAACCGAGGGTCAAAGACGACGAATGTCATTTAGCCCAGTGTGGTAGAATTTTAAGGGGTAATCAGGTCTGTCAGAGAGTGTCTAGCTCCCCAGAACTG
>CAZLBQ010000153.1:0-12170 GCA_964557745.1 uncultured Anaerolineales bacterium | reverse complement strand
ATTGACGACGGCGAAAGGCCCGCTCCTGGCGGGTTTTTTGCTTATCCACCCTCTGGACGGAGTGGGGAAAGGTTGGCCCCCGTTGGCGCGTCCAAACACCAGGAGCCTGTAGCGCCGACTTCAGTCGGTGGCATGGTTAATAGTTGACATATTGCGGATGAATGATGGCGCCTGGAAGGACACGGAGACGTAGCGCCGTCTTCAGTCGGCCTTCTCGTCAAGAGCCGACTAAAGTCGGCGCTACGAAGACGGCGCCACGAGCGGTCCTGGTGATGAGTCAAGTGAGATAGGCCCCCACGGCGATAGGCGTTGGGGGAGGGAGAAGAGAATGAATTGGTCATACCGCATCGCCCGGGTATCGGGCATCAATATTAGAGTTCACATAACATTTGTGCTGATTCTCATTCTGGGCGCCGTCCAATGGGGCGGGCTGGACAACCTGCCCGGCGCGGGCTTTGGCGTCCTGCTCATGCTGCTGCTGTTCCTGTGTGTGACCCTCCACGAACTGGGCCACAGCATCGTCGCCCAGCGCTTCGGTGTCGAGGTCCGCGAGATCATCCTGCTGCCTCTCGGTGGCGTCGCGCTCCTGCAGCGCATGCCCGACAAGCCGCTCCACGAGCTGCTCATCGCCGTGGCCGGGCCGCTGGTCAACGTCGTCATCGCTCTGGTGCTGCTGCTCCTCGCGCCGCTGGGCGGCATCACGGGGTTGGACGCGCGGATGCTCATCGGCGCGCGTGACCCATCGCTGGAGACACTCATCGCCTGGTTGTTCGCCGCCAACGTCAGCCTGGTTGTGTTCAACCTTATCCCGGCTTTCCCCCTCGACGGCGGCCGCATCCTGCGCGCCTTGCTCGCTATGCGGTTGGGGAACGTGCGCGCCACTGCCCTGGCGTCGTTCATCGGCCAGGCGCTGGCCGTTGTCCTGGGCTTCATCGGCGTCTTTGGCGGCAACTTCCTGCTCGTCCTGGTCGCGGTGTTCGTCTTCTTCGGTGCGGGCCAGGAGAACAACGAGGCCCAGGCTAAGAATGTGCTGCGCACGCTGCGCGTCGGTGACGCTTACAACAAGTATGCCTTGACGCTCACCATTGGCGACCGCGTCAGCCGCGTCGTGGACTACATCCTCACCAGCTACCAGCCCGACTTTGCCGTGATGCAAGGCTCGAAGCCCATCGGCATTGTGACGCGCAACGACATCCTGCACGCGCTGTCCTCGCAGGGCGAGGACGTGTACATCACGGGCATTATGAAGCGCGAGTTTGTGCGGGTGGACGCCTCGGCCAGCCTGGACGACGTGCGCCGGACGCTCATGGAGCAGGGCCAGCGTGTGGCGGCGGTGTACGCCGGCGAGCAGTACCTGGGCCTGGTCAGCCAGGAGGACATCAACGAGGCGTTCCTGGTGGCGAGCTTCCTCGACCGCCGCCCGCCCCTCCAGCCCGGCCAGCCGACCGAGCCGCGCGAAGCGCCAATTGTGTAGTTGGCTTTATGCGCTGGTTATTGATACTGGGTTTGGTGATTGTGGTGGGTTTAGGCGCGGTGTGGGCGCTGCGCGGCAGCGAGACGGCGCCGGTCGAGGCGCGGCTGGTGGGGACGGAGGCGCTGCAAGGCCCGGCCGACGCCGGCTATGCGCGCGCCACCTCCCCGCGCCCCTTTGTCTTTCCCCAGGACCACGGTCCGCACCCCGAGTACCGCACCGAGTGGTGGTACTACACGGGTAACCTGGACGCCGAGGACGGCGAGCAGCTGGGCTTCCAACTGACCTTCTTCCGCCAGGCCCTCGCCCCTGACATGCCGGGCCGCGCCTCCGACTGGGCCACGCGCCAGGTCTACATGGCCCACTTCGCCATGACCCGCGCGTCCGACGACCGTTTCGTGTCCTTCGAGCGCTTCAGCCGCGGTGCAGCCGGACTGGCAGGCGCGCAGGCCGACCCGTACCGTGTCTGGCTGGAGAGTTGGCAGGCGGTCCAGGTGGGCGACGCCGGAGAGGCAGACCTGCCGCCGACGCGCCTCCAAGCGGGCGAGGGCAGCGCGGCGCTGGACCTGACGCTGAGTGAGGCGAAGCCGATTGTGCTCCAGGGGGACCGGGGGCTGTCGCAGAAGAGCGCCGAGGCGGGCAATGCGTCGTACTACTACAGCGCGACGCGGCTGGCGGCCGAGGGGACGATGACGCTTGACGGCAAGACGTACCGCGTGCGCGGCCTGGCCTGGCTGGACCGCGAGTTTGGCACCAGCGCGCTGGGGGCCGAGGCGGTGGGCTGGGACTGGTACGCCTTCCAGCTCGCCGACGGCCGCGACATCATGTTCTTCCAGATTCGGCAGAAGGACGGCTCCATCGAGCCGCTGTCAAGTGGGACGCTCGTCGCCGCCGACGGGACCGTACAGCGCCTGGCGCGGGACGACGTCCAGATTGAGGTGCTGGACCGCTGGACCAGCCCGCGCACCAGGGCCGTCTACCCGTCCCGCTGGCGCTTCACCATCCCCAGCGCGGGCATCGCCCTGGACGTGACACCCCACGCGCCTGACCAGGAACTCGCTGTGTCCTACGCCTATTGGGAAGGGGCCGTCAGGCTCAGCGGCACGCAGACGGGCAACGGCTACATCGAGATGACGGGTTACGCGGGGCAAGCCCAGGCCGGCGCGTTGACGACACAGCGGTAGCGTCAACTGTCACCCCGAACGCAGTGAGGGGTCTGCTCTCCGAACCTCGCCAGAGCAGATGCCTCGCTCCGCTGCTCAGAACCTCCCGCTGTCACCCCGAACGGAGTGAGGGGTCTCCTCTGGAAACGCGGCCAGAGCAGATGCCTCACTGCGTGAGGCATGACAGTCGCCAGGTTCTTGCCCCAGCGCATGTCGTGTGCGACATGGTCTTCTCGGCATGACAGACGGCGGTCACCCTGAGCGGAGCGAAGGGTCTGCTCTGGCGACGCTGGCAGAGGTGATGCCGAGCGGATCTCGGCATCACCATGGCAGCCGACTCAAGTCGGCGCTACCGAGTTGTTGCGCTCGGCATGACCGTCGTAGGCTCGACTAGCCCCACCAGAACGACGCGGCGATGATGAGGTACAGCCCGATCAGCGCCACGCCCTCCATCCAGATCGACTCCCCATCGAACACAATCAGGTTGCTGGACACGACGGCCAGGGCCACGGCGGCCACCAGGAGCGGCGGCAGGACCAGGGTGAGGTGTGTGCCGCCGATGACGAAGCTGAGCAGCACCAGGACCGGCGTCAGGGCCAGCGCGACCTGCAACGAGCTGTTGAGGATGACGCTGATGGCGTAGTCGGGCTTGTTGTCGGCGGCGAGCTGGATGCCGACGACGTTCTCGACGGCGTTGCCGGCGATGGCAACGATGACCAGCCCGGCGAACGCCTCGGAGATGCCCAGGGCATTCATGGCGGGGGTGAGCGCCGTCACAAACCAGTCGGAGACGAAGGCGGCAGCCAGGCCGGCCACGGCCAGCAGCCCAGCGGCCAGCCACATCGGCCAAGGGGCCACCTCACGCGCCTCCACCGCACTGGTCACGGTTGTCGGGCCGCCCCGGATGGACACGGGGATGCTGGCGATGAACACCGCCAGCAGGACCAGGGCGCAGGCGATGCTCAGGGCGTCTTCGTGGGCTGAAGCGGGGGTATGGATGGTGTAGGCCAGGGTGGGCACGGCCAGGGCCGCCGTCGCCAGGAACATCAGGGTGGCGATCATGCGCGGCGGCGCGGAGGCGAACCGCTGCGTGCCGTGGCGCAGCCCGCCGACGAGGAAGGCCAGCCCCAGCACGAGCAGGCTGTTGCTCAGGATCGAACCGATGAGCGCGGCCTGGACGACGGTCACCAGCCCGGCGCGCAGGGCGAAGATGGCGATGAATAGTTCGGGCAGGTTGCCCAGACCGGACTGGAGGACGCCTGTCGCGCCCGGCCCCAGCCGCGCTCCCACCTGCTCCGTCGCGTCGCCGACGATGGACGCCAGGCAGGCCAGGGCGACCGCGGCAACGGCGAACAGGAGGATGGGCAGGGCGTGGACGGCGTTCAGCGCGCCCGCCAGCGCACTGGCCGCGGCGGCCACGACCACCAGGCCGCGCTCTTTGCGCGACAGAGCGGTCATCGCGCCCTCCTCACGGACGTCGCTGGTTCGCCGGCTGTGGTCTCTCTTCCGCCCATTTTGCCCCCTTGTCCTCGCCCATTGTCTCCGGTGCTCGAATGCGCATCAACGCCGTCCCGCTCACGATCAGGATGACCAGCAGAACGAGCAGGCCCAGGATGATGGCGCGTGGCGCGCCCGACGCCGGCCCCAGGTCAGCCGTGGCCTGGCGGACGCCGAACACGCTCAACAGCGCTAGCGCCGTCTGGCTCGTTCCGTCCGGCGCGTCGCTGCCCAACTCCCGTGTCACCGCCGCGATGACCAGCGCACCGAGGGAGGGCAGCCCGATGAGCGTCGAGGCGTAGAAGCTCATCACCCGCCCGCGCACCTCGTTGGGCGTGCGTAGCTGGATGGTGGTCGAGATCATCGTCGTGAAGACCGTCACGGCGATGCTGCCTAGCAGCAGGAGCGCCACCGCGACCATGAAGACGTGGGTCAGCGAGAAGGCGATGAGCGTGCCACAGAACAGCAAGCCGCTTGCCACCATGACGGCCCCTTGCGCTCGTAGGCGGGGCACGGAGGACAGGCCGAACGCGCCGAGCAGCGCGCCCGCGCCTGCCGCCGACAGCAGTTGGCCGTAGCCACTCGACCCGACGCGCCAGATGTCGTCGGCGAAGATGGGCAGGAGCTGCTGGTAGGAGCGGCCAAAGAGGGCGGCCAGCGCCGACAGCCCCAGCATGCCCAGGATGAGCTTGGTGCGCCAGATGTAGCGGATGCCGCCCAGCAGGGCGTCGACGGCGGACGTTGGGCGGTGCGGGCGGTGCGGGACGTCGCGCATGAAGAACAGCGCGCCGAGGACGGCCAGGTAGCTGACGGCGTTGAGGAAGTACAGCCAGCCGGCGCCGAGGACACCGAGCAGGAGGCCGGCGATGGCCGGCCCGACGAGCGCCGCGCCGCTGTAGGTAGCCGAGTTAAGCGCCAGGGCGTTGAGCAGGTCGGCGCGCGGGACGAGTTCGGGGATGAGGGACTGGCGCGCCGGGTTATCGAACGCCAGGAAGAGGGCCTGGGCCAGCGAGGCGAGGAGGATGTGCCAGGGTTGGACCAGCCCGCTCCACGCCAGGACGGCCATGACGGCGGCGGACAGCAACTGCCCGCTTTGGGTGATGTAGAGGAGTTTGATGCGGTCGATGCGGTCGACGATCACGCCGCCGAAGGGCGGCAGGAAGGTCATGGGCAGGGCGAAGCTCAGGCCGAGGTAGCCCAGGAAGAGAGGGTTGTTGCCGGTCAGCTTGTAGATGAGCCAGCTCTGCGCCACGTTCTGCATCCAGGTCCCCATGTTGGAGACGATGAGGCCGGCCCAGATGAGGGTGAAGTTGCGGTGGCGCAGGGCGGGGTAGCGCGCCGGGCGGGTGGCAGTGGTGGTCATGCGGGCACGGGTCCTTCCTGGACGACGCGGGCAGTCTAGCCCTATTATACGAGCCGCCCGCCGCCTGACAAGCGCCTGTCACAATGGAGGGCGTTGTGCTACAATAAGCGGTGGAAAGTGAGGGAGGCTATGTCGACGATTGTGCTCGAAGTGCCCGATGAACTGGCGGAGCGTCTGGCCCCGGTGCAGGAGCGCCTTCCCCATCTGCTGGCGATGGCGCTGGACCTCTGGCCGGGGACACCGGCTGTGGCGATGACCGCCGCGAGCGAGTTTCCCGTCTATCGAGAGATGTTGGACTTCCTGGCGAGCGGGCCGGCGCCGGGCGATATTCTAGCCTACAAGGTATCGCCGTCAGCGCAAGCGCGCGTCGAGGCCCTGTTGGACAGGAACAGCGAGGGTCAACTCAGCGTGGATGAAGAGGCGGAACTCGAGGCGTTCAGTCAGGTGAACCACATGATGCTGCTGCTGAAGGCGCGCGCCCGCAAGGTGGCCCTACCTGCATGACGCGCGCTTACATTCCCGCCCTGCTCCGTAAGCAGGTGGTCGAGCGCGCGCACGGGCACTGCGAGTACTGTCTGCTGCATGAGGACGACGGGCCCCTGTCGCACCAGATCGACCATGTCATTCCGGTCAAGCATGGTGGGGACACTACGGATAGCAACCTCTGTCTGGCATGCCTGGACTGCAACCGTTAGAAAGGCTCGGATATTGCCACCTTCGATCCACTCACGGGTGCGCTCAAGCCGCTCTTCGACCCGCGACGCCAGCGCTGGCAAGAGCATTTCGCTTTGGACGGCGCGCGCATTGTCGGTCTGACCGATGTCGGCAGAGCGACGGTCTTCATGCTCCGCCTCAACGAGCCTCGGCGGCTCCTGCAACGTCAGGCCTTGATCGAAGCCGGCCGCTATCCCCCCACAATGGAGCCGAATAAAGACAGCGGATGAGCCTTGTCGTAGGCCCATCCGCTGCTTATGATGCTGGTTCATGGTGCGCCGACTTTAGTCGGTCGCATGCCGACTGAAGTCCGCGCTACACGACAACTCCTGACTTCACATCAAGCCAAACTGGCTCAAGCTGCCACCGCCCGCGACCTCGGCCTTCCACTGTAGGCCAGAGAAGGCCGAGAAGGGGTCAAGCTCGTAGTCCCGCGTCGTGCGCGGGATGCGCACCGCCAGCAGGCCACCGTCGCCCGCCAGGTCGAAGTAGGCGTCCCCCTCGACCACGTAGGCGACTTCATCCTCGTAGGGTTCCCAGGCGCGGACGTAGATATAGCCCAACTGGTCGTCGAGCGTCACATTGTCGCACGCCTTGAACGGGCGCAGCGCCTGCGCCACGTCCAGGTCGAGGGCGGGGCTGGCGTTGATGCTGCTGGTCATCTGCATGCCAATCATCAGCCCGTCCTCGTCAAAGTCCATTGTCAACTGGGCCAGGACGGTCCGCGCGACGTGGGCGCGGCGGGCGGGCTGGAGGATCACCGCCAACTCATCGTTGGGTACATCATACACGAGCTGTAGATCACAGTGCCGCTCGTGCTCAATCTCGAACATATCGCGTTGCGCTTGTTTGCGGCTGTCCGCTGTCTCAGGTCTCATGCTCCTCCGACGGGGTAAGGGGGCTTCTCAGCGACGCGGCGGTCCGCGTCATGGCGCCACCCCTCTCCCCACAATTCTAGCATAAGATAGACCCATCCCCAAACTTGTTTCTTACACTGCATAACGTTTTTCCAGGTCCAAACGGTGCGCGGGGCTGCACCGGGTTCACCATTTTAACCTCGTCGCCCCCCGTCCACCGTCAGAATCTGCCCGGTGATGAAGGGGCTGGCGAGCAGAAAGAGGACGGTCTTCACGATATCATCCGGCGTGCCAACGCGCCCGACGAGGGTCCGGGCGGCGGCCCGCGCCGACTGCTCAGCCGTCCAACCTGGGGGCGGCAGAACCACGCCCGGCGCGATGCCGTTGACCCTCACGGCGGGCGCGAGGGCCTGCGCCAGGCTGATGACCAAGTTCTCCAGGCCGGCCTTGGCCGCCGAGTGCGGGATGTAGCTGGGGAAGGGGCGGCGCGCCGCCACGTCGGTGATGAAGACGATAGCGCCGTGGCTGGCGGTCAGGGCGGGGGCGGCGGCCTGGGCCAGGAAGAAGGCGCTCTTGAGCGTGACCCCCAGGGCGCGGTCCCAGACCGCCTCCGTGACGTTGGCGAAGGGAGCGGCCTCGAAGGGGCTGGCGGCGTGGACCAGAATGTCCAGACGGCCCGCCCGGCTCAAGGCCTGGGGGACGACGGTCTGCGTCTGCGCCGTGTCCGCCAGGTCGGCCTGGACGGCCCACGCCCGCCGCCCGCGCGCCTCGATGGCGGCCACCGTCGCCTGGGCCTCGGCGGGGGACGCGTGAGTGTGGACGACGACGTCCGCGCCCGCGTCGGCCAGACCGAGGCTGATGGCCCCGCCGAGGCGATGCGCGCCGCCCGTGACCAGGGCGACCTGCCCCGTCAGGTCGGGGAGGGGGGAGGCGGGGTTAACGGGCGGCGATGCGGGCATCGAGGGCGGTGAGGAACTGGGCGATCTCGCGGCGCGGCGCGCCCAGGGCCAGGACGCCGAGGGGCGAGCGGGCCTGGACGTCGACCTGGACGCCGCCCTCTTCGGGCCGGACGGCGGCGACGAGGGTGTCGGTCCAGAACAGGCCGGGGACGGCGACCTGGAACTGCCCGCCGCTAATGGGGGTGGACCGCTGGGACACGACGGCCCAGCGCCGCCCCCACGAGCCGAGACTGTCCGCCGTCCGGATGGCCTCGCCGTAGATGTCGTTGGCGGGGGCGACGGTGTAGACGCGCGAGCGCAGCAGCGGCGGGGCGGTCGGGCTGGTGACGACGGGCGCGCCCGTGAAGTCGAGGGGGATGCCAAGGGCGAGGGCGGCGACGAGCAGGACGCCGCCCAGACCGAGCAGGACGGCGGCGCTCAGGCGCAACTCCGGGGCGACTCGCGGGCGCTGCCGCCGCGCCCACAAGTAGGCGATGACCAGGACAAAGCCGACCAGGACCAGGACCAGGGACAACTCCCACGGCACGAGAAAGAGGTTCATGGTGTATCAGACACTCAGGACAATCTTGCCAAATTGGTCGCCCGCTTCGAGGGCGCGCTGGGCGTCCTGGATGTCTGCGAGGGGCAGGACGCGGTCGACGATGGGGCGCAGGCGGCCCTGGAACACCAGCCCCATGACCTGGTTGAACTCAGCCTGGGTCGCCATGGTCGAGCCGATGATGAAGGGCTGCTTCCAGAAGATGACGCGGATGTCCGTCTCGCCCATGGGGCCGGTCGTCGCGCCGTAGGTGACGATGCGGCCGCCCTTGCGCACCGAGCGCAGGCTGCCCTTCCACGTCGCCGCGCCGGTGTTCTCCAGGACGACGTCGACGCCGCGCTTGCCGGTGCGCTGCCAGACCTCGCGGCTGAAGTCGCTGGCCGTGCGGTCGATAATCTCGTCCGCGCCCAGCGAGCGCGCCTGCTCGGCTTTCTCGGCGGTCGAGGTCACGGCGTAGACGTAGGCCCCGGCCAGCTTGGCGATCTGGATGGCCGCCGTAGCCACGCCGCCGCTCGCGCCGAGGATGAGGACCGTCTCGCCCGCGCGCAGCCGCGCCTGGGTGATGAGCGCCCGCCACGCGGTCTGGAAGACGAGGGGCGAGGCCGCCGCGTGCGCGAAGTCCAGGCTGTCGGGGATGGGCAGGATGTTGCGGGCCGGGACGGCGACGTACTCGGCGGTCCCGCCGGGCGCGTGCTCGCCGAGGATGCCGAAGTTCACGCACAGGCAGTGCTCACCCGCGACGCAGAACTCGCACTGGCCGCACCACAGCGACGGGTTGATGACGACGCGCTGGCCGACCGGGACGCCGCGCACGTCGGCCCCGACCTCGGCCACGACGCCGGCGATGTCGCTGCCGCCGATGTGGGGCAGGGTCAGGCGCAGGCCGGGGATGCCCTCGCGCACGAACAGGTCCAGGTGGTTGAGGGCGACGGCGTGGACGCGCACCAGGACGTCTCCCGCGCCGACGGTCGGCTGTGGGACGTCCGCCATCACCAATTTGTCGATGCCGCCGTGCTCATAGAAAACGGCTGCGCGCATAAGGTCTCCTCATCAGGCCAGGATGGAATAGCCGCCGTCGATGACGATGGTCTGGCCGACAATCATGCGGGCGTCGTCGCTGCATAGGAAGGCCACCAGCTTGGCGACGTCCTCCGGCTCGGCCAGGCGGCGCGTGGGCGTGCGCTGCTGGGCCGTGCCGATGATGTCGTCCTTGGCCGGGAAGAAGTTGAGGGCTTCGGTCTCGACGACGCCCGGCGAGACGGCGTTGACGATGATGTTGCGTGGGGCCAACTCGACGGCCAGGTAGCGCGTCAGGGCCTCGATGGCGGCCTTGGACACGCCGACGATGGCGTAGTCGGGGTAGACGCGCGTCGAGCCGATGCTGGTGACGGTCACGATGCGCCCCCAGCGGTGCCGCTCCATGAGCGGGACGGCCCGCTGCGCCCCCCACAGGATGGACTGGGCGTTGATGCCCAGCGTCCAGTCCCACTCCTTGGGGACGACCTCGGTGACGGGCTTCTGGACGCCCGACGCGGCGTTGCCGATGAAGATGTCCAGCCGCCCGACCTCGCGCTCGACCGCGTCGAACATCTCGTCCAGGCGGGCCTTGTCGCCGACGTGGGCCTTCATGGGCCAGGCGCGGACGCCCAGCGCCCGGATGGCCTCGGCGGTTTCTTCCGCCGCCTGACGATGACGAAAGAAGTTAATGATAGTATCAGCGCCCCGACGCGCCAGTTCCAGCGCGATGGCCCGCCCGATGCCCCGACTGCCGCCGGTGATGAGAGCCACGCGGCCCTGTAGGTCGCTCACGACGCCCGCCCGGTCATCCGGTGATGTCCTCGCCGCCGTCGATGCCGATGACATTGCCCGTCATCCAGTGGCTGTCGATGGCGCTCAACAGGACGATGTGGTCGGCGACGTCCTCGACCGTCGTCAGGCGGCCCGACGGGTTGTGGGCCAGCGCGCCCTGGACCAGGCGGTCGTTGCCGGGAATCTTGCGCAGGGCGGGCGTGTCCGTGACGCCGGCGCGGATGCTGTTGGCGGCGATGCCGTAGGGGGCGAGTTCCATGCTCAACTGGCGGATGTTCGACTCCAGGGCGGCCTTGGCGGCGGAGACGGCGCCGTAGGCGGGGACAACGCGCGTGCCGCCGGCGCTGGTCATGGCGTAGACTTTACTGCCGGGGCCGAGCAGGCCGGCTGCCATGAGGTCCTGGACCCAGTAGACCAGGCTGTTGGCCATCACGTCCAGCGTCATGGCGACCTGGGCGGCGTTGACGCCCGTCTCGCCCTCGCCGGGGATGAACGGCAGCAGCGTGCCGAAGGCCAGGGAGTGCATGAAGACGCGGACCTTGCCGTCCGGGCCGAGGTGGTCCTTGACGCGGGCGACGACGTCGGCGCGCTTCTCGGCGTCGGCGGCGTTGACGTTGAAGAACAGGGCCTCCTGGCCGGCGGCCTGGATGGACGACTTGATGTCTTCGACCAGCGGCATCGTGCCCCGGCGGTCCAGGTGGACGCCGACGATGCTATAACCGGCGCGCGCCAGGGCCTTGGCCGTCGCCGCGCCAAAGCCGCTCGACGCGCCCAAGATCAGCGCCCAGCGGCGGGTGTCCTCTGCCATGTGTGCCTCCTCGTCGTGGTGTCGCTATTATAACACACCTGGCCGAGAGAAGATACGTTAGCCCCGACTTGACAGCCATCGCGGAAAATGACATTTTGAGGGCCTCGGAATTCGTTCGTCCCCCCTAATATATGTGGTTGTGGATGATAGAATAACGGCGGCGCGTCACTTGACTCGCGTCGGGTCAAGCGGGGCCGGTGGACCCCGGCGGGCGCGGCTCGGCGCGGAGAACAGGGTCGAGGACCAGACCTGACAGGTCTCCAAAACCTGCTAGGTCGGGCGCACGCCGGGTCGCTGCGGAGAAGTACGCAGCGGCTAGGGCAGGTGGGCGAGAATGGCCTGCCACGTCGCCGGGTTGGTCCAGTAGGCGCTGTGCGAGCGCGGGAAGGGCTGGCGGTTGTCGACCTCGACGTCGACGACGCGGTCGCCAAAGACGCCCGCCCCAATGTAGCTCAGGAAGTCGCGCGGGTCATAGATGTTGAGCCAGGCCGGGAAGGTGGGCGGCAGCGGCTCGCCGTAGCGCAGGCTGGGCAGGGCGTCAATCTCGTACAGAAACGGGGCCTGCGAGCCGACCGTCACCAGCAGCCGCACCTGGGGCAGCGCCTCCTGCGCGAGCAGGTCGACCGACGCGACGCCGCCCAGGCTGTGGGCGACGATGACCACCGGAGCCGGGAGATCCCACAGGCGCGCCCGGATGAAGTCGCGGACCGGCGCGCCGCGTGACAGGTAGCGGGCCACGTCGCCCGTGCCGGGGTAGGCGGCGTCGGTGATGGCCCCTCGCTTGCGCTCGATGTGCGCCACGTCCCCCAGCGCCACCACCAGGTCGAAGACGCGCCCCGCCACCCACCCGCCCAGCGAGCGGTCCTCCTCCTCATCACCCCCCGTCCCCAGCGCCTGGCCGACGAGGCCCACGACTTCGTCGCGCCATGCGGCGTCGGTGAGGATGGGCGCGAATGTCCCCTGCCGCTCCTTGTCCGCCATCGCCTGCGCG
>CAZLBQ010000152.1:0-12175 GCA_964557745.1 uncultured Anaerolineales bacterium | reverse complement strand
ACGCAAACCCCAACCCTTGTAGAAACAGAGCTTGCGCTAGAGTCATCTTGGCCTGCTGGGTCTCATCAGGCAGCCCCCTGTCGACCAGCGCAGCGCGGGCCAACTCCGCGGCGCGTTGCGCGTTCTCTAGAACAGGAACATAGCGGCCCTGATCCAGATGGACTCGGGTGAGAGCGTTCCAGGCCCGCGCCTGCGCCAGAGCGTCATCTAGCGCACGAGCCATGTTCACCATAGCCTCGTAAGCCTCGACGCTCGCCTGATGTTGTCCCAACCAATGCAGCACCAGTCCTAGCCCCTCGTACAGGGCGAGGCGTTGGGCAAGGACGTCCCTCGTCTCGGCCACTCCTTCAAGGAGCGCGAGCGCCTTGCGGTACAGATCGAGCGCCGTCGGCGGCGCATAGGCCGCCTGCGCCTGGCGACCCGCCCGCCCATACCACGCCGCCGCGTGGGCCGTCTCGCCCGCCCGCTCGTAGTGCTCGGCGATGAGGCCGGCGTACTCGTCGACGCGATCGCCGCTGCGCTCGACGAGCCAGGCCGCCGCCTGGGCGTGGTAGACGCGGCGCTGGCGCAGCAGGACACTCTCGTAGGTCACGTCACGCAGCAGGGCGTGGCGGAAGACAAACTCGTGGAGGGCTGCGAATTGCGACGCCTCGCGCCCGTAGACCATCTCCTTGCCCCGCAACTGACCCAGCAGTTCAGCCGTCTCGCTCAGCACGCGCGACGGGTCTGGCCCACCCGCCAGCTCCGCGCCTCTCCCCGACGGCTCCCCGGCGACTCTCAACTTGGCGACGGCCTCGTCCCAGAAGATGTAGCCGACGACCGACGCGCGCTTGAGGGCCTCGCGCTCCTCGACCGCCAGGCTATCCAGCCGCGCCTGGAGGACGCCCGCCAGTGTCGGCGGGACACGAACCTGGCTCAGACGGTCGGGGACGACCTGCCAGCGCTCGCTGCCCGTCACAATCACCCGCTCGTCGATGAGCATCTTGACCAGTTCTTCGAGATAGAACGGGTTGCCCTCGGCGCTCTGGAGAATCAGGTCCCGCAGGGCGATGGGCAAATTGTCGACCCGCTGGAGAATCTGCTCGACGAGCTGGCGGCTGTCGCGTTTCGAGAGTGGGGCCAGCGAGAGGCGCGTATGGAAGGGCTGACCCTCGCCCCACAGGGGACGCCGCTCAAAGAGCGTGGCGCGGGTGAGACAGACGATGAGCACGGGCGCCGCGGCGCGGCCGGGGCCGCTGGCGAGCGCGCGCGCCAGGCTGTCGATCAGGTCCAGCGAGCCGTCGTCGGCCCAGTGAATATCCTCGAAGAAGAGGAGGGCCGGACGACCAGACGAGGACGAATGACCACTGACCAATGACGAAGAAGCGGAGCGGCCTTCACCTTCGTCATTGGTCGGTGGTCGTGGGTCGTTCGTTACCGCCCGGAAGAACTGCGCCAGGTAGTGGAACGCGCGGTCGCGGATCTGGCGCGCGTCGGTCAGGATGCCCGCTAGATGGGGGCTGTCCGAGAAGTCGAAGCCGACGAGGTGGCCGATGAAGTGAGCGTATTCCTCCCCGTCGCCGAGAAAGTCGACCATCCCGCGCTCGAGCTTGGCCCGCGCCTCAGCCGCCGTGTCGCCGTCGTGGATGTCGAAGCGGAAGGCGAGCATGTCGCGGATGAGGCTGTAGGGCACGTTAACCATGCCCTCCTCGGCGCGGCCCTTGAAGTACCACACGGGCTGCGCCTGCACGTCCACCCAGTTCTCGAACTCATCGAGCAGGCGCGACTTGCCGATGCCCGGCTCGCCGACCACCGTCACCGCACGCAGGGCGCCGTCCTCGACCACCTCGAGCCAGGCGTCTTGCAGATGCTTCAGCTCAGCGTCGCGCCCAACCATGCGCGTCTCAATGCCCTCCACGCCACGCAGCAGGCGGTGGAAAGCGCGCGGCTTGGCGCGCTTGACCCAGTAGGCCTGGAGTGCCTCGGTCTTGCCCTTGACCTGGAGGGGTGGCAGCGCCTGGACGTCGAAGATGCCCCGCACGTGGCGATAGGTGTCGTGGGCGATGAGGATGCCGCCCACTGGCGCCGCGTGCTCCAGGCGGCTGGCGACGTTGATGGCATCGCCCATGGCCGTGAACTCGCCCGTCGTCCCCACCTGCCCCAACAGCGCCAGGCCCGTGTTGATGCCAATGCGGAGTTGCAGGTTGAAGGCCGAGCTTTCAACCTGCAACTTGAAACCTTCAACCTGGCCTTGCATCGCCAGGGCCGCACGGATGGCGCGTTCGGGGTCGTCCTCGCGGGCCGCTGGGATGCCCCACACCGCCATGACGGCGTCGCCGATGTGCTTGTCGATGACGCCGCCATGGTCGCGGATGACCGCGTCCAGCCGCGACCACAGGCGGTTTATCAGGTCGCGCACGTCTTCGGGGTCGAGGGTCTCGGCCAGGGCAGTGAAGCCGGACACGTCGGCGAACAGGACGGTAACGAGCTTGCGTTGTTCAGGGGAGGGGGAGGCGGCGGTGAGGGCGGCCAGCTTCTCGCGCGCCGGGCCAAGCATGGCTTCGACGACGGCATCGCCGAGGATGGCCCGCTGCCCTTCCAGGGCGGCAATCGCCTGTTCCAATTGCTCGCGCTCAGTCACTTTGCCCCCCGCAGTCAATCCAACTCCTGCGGGAATTGTACTCATCCTGGGAGTGGTGTCAAGTCGTCAGGCAGCCAGGAGTCACACGTCGCGGTCGCGGGTGGCGACTTGCTCTAGCCCGGCTCGATCGGCGATGAGGATACAGCCCGCTTCCTCGCGCACGAGGCCCAGCCGCCGCCACTTGCTCAGCACGCGGATGGTCGTCTCGACCGTCGTGCCGGCTAGTTCCGCCAGGTTCTGGCGCGTCAGCGGGCTGTTGAGGACGACGCCGTTGGCGCGCGGTGAGCCGCTGCGGGCGGCCAGTTGGAGCAGGGTGTAGGCCAGGCGCGGCTCGACGGGTTCGAGGGCCAGGCGGCGCATCATCTCGTGGGCCTCGATGAGCTGCTCGGTCAACCCCTCAATGACGCTCTGGGCCACGGCGGGGTGGCGCGCCATCAGCCCGGCGAAGTCCTCGCCGCGCATCTCCATGACGACCGACGGCGCGAGGGCCTGGGCGCTGTACGGGTGGGCGCGGCGGCCAAAGGCGGCCACGCCGCCAAACCACTCGCCCGGCTCGATCAGGCGCAGGATGATGTCCTTGCCTTCCGAGGTGCGGACGAGCTTGACGCGGCCCTTGAGGAGGATGGTGAAGCGTTCGGGCGGGTCGCCCTCAAAAAAGAGATACGTCCCCTTGGCGACGGCGCGCTTGCGGAACAGGTGCCGCTCGGCCAGCAGTTCGGCGTCGCTGAGGGAGGCAAGCAGGGGGATGCTGCGCAGTGAGTCGAGGTCCGACACACTGCGCTCGTCAGGGCTGCTAGGACGCTGGGGCATGACCATGTCAAGAATTATAGCATAGTTACCCAGGACTTCACTCCTGGCTCAGCGCCAGGCCCGCGTCCTCGCGCGCCGGCGCCCGCACCCCCCAGCGCACGATGGCCCAACTGACCAGGCAGAACAGCGCTGTCAGCCCGAAGAGAGTAGGGTACGAGAAAATCGAGACAATTGATGCGCCAACGATGGGGATGATGGCCGACGGGATGCCGACGACCGTCGCTGTGAGGCCGATGTACGTCGGGCGCTCTTCCGGCGCGCAGAAGTCGTACACCGCGCTCAGGTTGCCGACCATCGCCGCCGCCGACGAGACGCCGAGCAGGAAGTAGACGGCCACGAACCAGCCGCCACTCGGCGCCAGCCAGGACACCAGGCCCATGAGGACGCCCACCGCGCCCGCGATCTCCAGCGTCCGCCGATGGCCGAAGCGGTCGCCCAACCAGCCTACAAAGGGGTAGGTGACTGTCTGCGCTGCCATCATGACAAAGGTGAGCTGGCCCGCCTGGGCGCTGTCCAGGCCAAAGTGGTTGACGACGTAGACGGTGTAGAAGGCGACACCCATGCTGCCCAGCAGGTAGAAGACGCGGAAGAGGATGAGGTTACGGTAGCTGCGATTGGCGCGGATGATGCCGGGCAGCCGCGCCCAATAGGCCCGGCCCTGGGGCCGCGTGGTCAGCGGCGCCGGCCCTTCCGGCTCCCGCGTCGCCGCGACAAAGAAGAGACCGATGGCGACCGAGCAGGCGGCCAGCAGAAAGCACAACGCGAAGTTGCGGCTGAAGGGGAAGTCCTCCAGGATGTTACCCGCCAGAATGGCCCCACCCGCCCCAATCAGGCCGCCCAGGCCAAACTGCGTGCCGTAGAACATGCCGCGCCGGCCCGGCGGGATGATCTTGCCAATCATGTCCTGCCAGGGCGTCGCCGTAAACCCGCTGCCAAAGGTGCGAATGGTGTGCAACAGGAAGAACAAGGCCAGGACCGTCGGCGCGGCAAGCGACGTGGCGAAGAAGGCCAGGACGGCCATGCCCAGGTGCGGCCAGCGCTCGTTGAGGGTCATGAGCAGCAGCATGGGCTTCTTGCGCCGCCGCCGCTCCATGACCGGGGCCATAAACAGTTGCGGCAGCAGCCACCCCATACTTTGGAGGGCCGGAATGAGGCCAATCAGGAAGGGCGAACTGGTGAACTGGCTGACGAAGAGCGGCAGCACCGTTACCGAGGAGCCGAAGCTCAGGCCGAGCATGAAGAAGCCGCCGTCGATGACGTTGACCAGGAAGTTGCGCGGCAGGGCGCGGCGTAGCTCTTCGTCAAGAGCCAGTTCAGTTGAGACGGCCATTGGGTTCTCTCTAACACGGATGGACGACAGGGCAGGTATGCGCCCATAGTATAGTGGACAGTCGTCAGGCCACCAAGTTATCACGAGCGGGCAGCCAGCCTGAATTTGACTTGCCGCCTGATCCATAGTATGATTGCCCCTGTAGGACATGGGCAGTGACAGGGCAGAAGCGGCCGCTCGGTGGGTTGGACGCCCGAGCCGGCCTTTTTTGTTGTGTCGCCGCCCCGTAGCACCCCATCATGAAGGAGAATCAGTACCCATGCAGGACCGCAAACAGGGCGTTGTGAAGTGGTTCAACAGCGCCAAGGGCTATGGCTTCATCTCGCAAGAGAATGGCCCCGACGTTTTCGTGCACTACAGTTCCATCCAGGGCGACGGCTATCGCAACCTGGAGCAAGGCCAGGCGGTCGAGTTTACCCTCAGCAGCGGTCCGAAAGGCCCGCTGGCCGCGGACGTCACCGCCGTCTAGCCCCCTCACTTGCCAAAAACACCCCGCCGGCATTCTGCCGGCGGGGTTTCGATTCTCTGTCGCCAAGAGCGTCCTGCCGCGACTCTCGCGGTCCACCCCCTTAGCGGAACGCCCCCGTCAGCGCCCCCAGACCCAGCGCGCCGACACCGAGGATGGCGCCGATGATCAAGGTCAGGATGAAGCTGACAATGAACCCTAGAATGACCGTGATCAGCGTCTTGGTAGTGTCCAGGTCGAGCGCCTCGCGGGCAGCGATGAACGAGGCCACCAGGGTCCAGACCATCACGACCAGGCTGATAATCACGCCGAGGCACGGGATGCCGCCCAGGATATTCAGAATCGCCGGCGACTGAGCATAGCCCAGGGTGCGCAGCAACTCACCCGGCGTCGTCGCCGCATTGTAGACGCGCGTCCCGACAAAGTAGATGATGAAGGACCAGACGATCCAGCCCAACACAGCGCTCAGCACTGCGCCGATGAAGGCCATAATCGGATTGCCGGCCCCCACCCCCTGGCTGGCCGCGAATAGACTCGCGCCCGCTGCCCCCAACCCACTGATAATGCCAACCAGGACGACGATGATGAGGGCGTTGGACGTCTCATTCTGGTCGGCCTCCACCTGATTGTACAGGGTCGGGTCCAGCCGGGCGGCGCGGATCATTTTCTCGATCATTGCACTCTCCTTGCGATGATGGGTAAGATAGCGTATCTGGGCAGCTACTCTGCTGCACTCACACTACGTATAACCCCACGCGTTGGTTGTACGTTATGCCAGGCAGAAATTCAGGGCAGCGGCTCCGTCGCCTTGAGGGCGCGCAAGGCGTTGAGCGTACTCCACTTGCTCTCCGGTCCGACCGGCTCGACGGGCACGTGCAGGCGGTCGGCGTGGTTGCGATGGAGCGGCCAGCGGCCCCGCTCGTTCTGCTGCGCCGTCAGCAGCGTCACGGCCGGTTTGACGCGCTCCTCTGTCATGCGGCCGGCTTGGGCCAGGACGCGCAGGGCAAACAGCACGTCGGCCTCGCCCAGGTGGGGGAAGCCAAACTGGAGCCGCGCCGGCTCGACGGCTCCCCAGTCGATGTGCTCCACCTCCGCCAGCGCCGTCTGGATGGCCGCCTCGATGCCGCGCTCGCGGTCCTCAGGCCGGGTCTGGAGCAAGGCCCACAGCGCGGGCAGCTTGTCCCACGGCGAGCGCTCAATGGGTGCGCCCGGCGCGCCACGCGCCACGAGGAACTTGGCCGCGCGGCGGACGGCGCGCTGGATACGCGCATCGTCGTGATAGCCCAGGCGCAGCACCGCCCACAGGAAGGCGCCGGGCAGATCGTAGTCGCCATCGGGGGAGCGCGCCTGGTCGAGCGCCCAGTCTGCCGCCGTGGCGATGCGCTCGTCGCGGCCAGACACCCCCAACTCCGCCAACAGCGCCAGGTGATCGGCCGTCGCCTGCCAGATCGGCTGGTCGGGCGCGGCCGGGCTGCCCCAGCCATGATCCGGAATGAAGCGTTGCAGCGTCCCGATGATCACCGGGTCTGTCCCCAGCGCACCACGTGCCTCCCGCACGGCCGGTACATCTGGCTGGCGTTCCAGGAAGTCGGTCAGCACCGCATAGCGCAGGGCCGGGTTGTCGTAATCCACCAGCCAGCCAATGGGATCCCCTTTGAGGGGCCGCCACCACGTCGACTTAAAGAGCATCGTCCCTCGCTGCCTCTCTCTGCCAGATGTCTGCCGAGCGCGCCATGTCAAGCGCCTTGACCAGCACGGGCGTCAAGCCCGCTGTCGTCGGCAGCGTCTCGAGTTCGACCAGCGTCACCCAGCGCGCATCAGCGGCGTCATCGCCGGCTTGCAGAGCGCCACCCACCGGCCGAGCTAGGAAATCGATAATAATGTAGTGATACGCCGGATCCGCTTGGACATCGACGCGTTCCACCACCTCAACCAGCGGGCCGACCTGGATGGTCAGGCCCGTCTCCTCTTGCACTTCTCGCGCCACGGCCTGGCGCAGCGTCTCCCCCCACTCGACGCGCCCGCCGGGCACGGACCACAGGCCCTGGTTGGGCGGGCGGCCGCGCTGCACCACCAGCACCCGCTCGCCATCACTGACCACCGCGCTCACCGCGACCGTCGGACGGCTCTGGTTGGATATGGACACCCTAACTCCCCATGCCCGACTTGTGTCTATTGGGATCCGTCTCAACGCCAAGACGCAGAGACACTAGGGCGCAAAGATCGGAGTTTATAGACTCTGCGGCTTCACCATCTGCGCCGTGGCGTTCCTCTCATCCTCTCTCGCCCACGACACTCTCCAAGAGCGGCTGCAGCACGGGGATGAGCCGCGCCAGGCACTCGGCCGCCTCGTCCGCCAGGTCGGCGTCCAGCCGCTCGAAGCGGATAACGCGGTGGACGCGCGTCCAACTCGGCGTCCAGTGCTCGGCCTCAGCGGGCTGCCCCGACTCGGCTCGCACCTCAATCAGGTGACGGTCAAAGGTATCGAGCAAGCGCAGGTTCGTCTGCGCGTCCGCCTCGCAGTGCAGGCCAACCTCCACATGGTCGAAGCGGCGGTCAACCCAGATTTCGTAGTGCAACTGCGGCCGGCCGTAGTGCAACTGGGCCATCGCGCCGCCGCGCCGCACCTGAAAAGCCTGCCATTCATTGGGCAGGCGTTCGCGCACACGGTCGAGGGTCAGGGCGACAAACTCGTGGGACTTCATAGCGGAGATGATAGCACGCCGCCTGACGTCAGGCAAACGTCAGGGGCTCGGCCGCGAGCGCGGGGTAAACGTCGCCGTCTCGTTGTCATATCAACCATCACCAAGAGGCGGCAGCCTGTACACTGTCCCTGACACCATTCTCGCGGGGAGGTGACGATGCTGACGCTGTACGCGACGGTGACAAAGACGGCCGAGTTGGAGGCCAGGCTGCGCCACACCTACCTGGCGGTCGCCGAGACCCTCCACGACGACCTGGAGCGCCAGGTCCGCTGCATCCTGCGCCTCGTCCAAGTCGAAGCGTGGCTGGCCGAGACGCCGGGCGCGCCTGAGGTTCGCGCCTGCGAGGTACTCCTGGCCGAGGTCGAGGCCGACCTGGTGTACGCCCGTGCCCGCCAGCGCGCCCGCCTCGACAACGTCGCGCGCTGGCAGGCCATCCGTGACCGCCTGGCCTTCTTCAGCGCCGAGCGCCGCACCTCCTTCCCGTCGGGTCCCGCTAGGGTTCAAGGCTGAAGGTATTGAATGTCGGCGGGCGGTGCCACTGGCGCGCCGCCGACGTCGACAGCATCGACTGCTGGGCGGGCGTGGGCGCGTCGTCATCGCTGATTGAGAACGCCAGCCCGGACGTGAAGCCGGCCTGCGGCGTCACACCCACCAGCCGCCACGGGATGGCTGCCTCCAGTGTGTAGCCGTGCGTCCCTGCCACGTCAGCGATGGGTCGCGCTGCGACCTGGATACCTGCCGCCGCGCCGGACAGAGCGCGTGGCGCCCAGACGAACGCCTCCGGTGCGCGATCCTCAAAGTTGCCCGGCGACAGGCCGATGTGCCAGTCGTCAGCGTCAAACTCGTTCGAATTGAAGTCCCCCGCCAGATCCACATCCCATTGCACTTCTACACTGTCACCCTCATACAGGCTTGACCCCCAGTTGACCTGGCTCAGGACATCGTCGGTGACCTGTGTCGCCAGGTAGAGCGCCTGGTCATCCCAGCCGAACCAGACACGGCCACTCAGGTCGTCAGGACCCGAGGAGTTCTCACGCCCAAAGACGAGATATTGAACGGGTTGCCCATCGCCGGGCCACTCCCGTAAGTCGCCGTCGATGGACGGCCGTCGGCCCACGCGTGCCGCGCTTAAGCGGTCGCCTGGCCGTGTGGGGGCCGCGGCTCCATTGGCCAGGACGGCGATCGGCGGCGGGGGAGCCTGAGGCGCCGGAGGCAGCGCAGTCGGGCTGACAGCTATGTCCGATAGCGGCGTCGGGGTGGGCGGGATCGGTGGGAGTGTCGCCGTGGCGGTTGGGGCTACTGTCGGCTCTGTCGCCGGCGTCACCGCCTGCGCGCCCGCCACGGCGGGCTGAGTAGGCGCGGGGGCCGTGGGTGTCGGCTGGGCCACAGCGAGCGGCGCCAATGTCGCCGTCAGGGCCGGCGCCTGGGCCGGATTGGGAGAGTTGGAACTGATCGTGGTGTCCTGCGCGCCCCCGAACAGCGAGCGCAGCGCGACGAACAAGACCACCAGGCTCAACAACGCGAGGCCGGCGACCAGGAGCGCATTGGGTTGACCGGCGGCAGGGCGGCGGGGTTGGACCGCGAATTCGGGGCGCGGCAGAACGGGCGCCGGCGGCATGGGACCGGCGGCCTGACCGCCCGTTGGGCCGGCATCCAGCGAGGGTTGAACGAAAGGTTGCGCCTGGCCCTGGGACGGCTGGCCCTGCCAGGCCTGGGCATCCGGCGTCAGAGGCGAGGCGCACTGATAACAGAAGCGCCGAGAGGGAGAGTTCTCCACGCCACAATGGGGACAATGCATGGCTTCATCCTGCTAGGCTCCCCACAATGGACTATTTGGGCAGGGAGCATATCCATGTAAGCAAGATTACCACCAAGATATGGGAGGAGATGGGCCTGCAGGCGCGACCGAACAGCCAGGGCTTGACACGCTGCTCGCCCCCGGCTATAACTGGACATATACTCAATCAAGAGAGGACATGGATTATGAAACTGGCCGTTTCCTCGTGGTCGCTGCGGAGTCATATCAATAAAGAATTTGGCTTCGAGCGCTTCCCCTTGGTCGTTCGTGAGCGCTACGGCAAGTACGGTGTCGATGCCGTCGAACTCGTCTCGCAGCACATGCCCGTCCCGGACATGCGGCGCGTCGACATGTTTCGCGCCGGCCTGCGGGACGCGGGCATGAAGGTTGTCAACGTGCCCATCGACGTCGGCAACATCTCGGACCGCGACGCGCAGCGCCGCGCCCACGACCTGCGCGCCATCAAGGTCTGGCTGGACGTGGCGGCCGAGTTGGGCAGCCCCAACGCCCGCGTCAACACGGGCCAGCAGGAGCCGCCCTACGACCTGGGCGTCACCATCGACGCCTACCGCGAGCTGGCCGAGTACGGCCAGGCGCGGGGCGTGCGCATCCTGCTAGAGAACCACGGCGGCATCTCGGCTGACCCACAGAACATCCTCAAGATTGGCGAGGCCGTCGGCTGGGACCGCTTCGCCACCTGCCCCGACTTTGGCAACTTCGCGCCGGACAGCCGCTACGAGAGCCTGACCCTCATTGCGCCCTACGCCGGTATGGCCCATGCCAAGGCCCTCGACCTGGACGAGCAGGGCGAGATGCAGGAGTGGGACTTCGGGCGTTGTGTGCGTATCCTGCGCGACGCGGGCTACGACGGCTACTGGTCGGCCGAGTTCGAGGGCAAGGGAGAGCAGTACGCCGGGACGGCGGCCAACCTGACGCTCCTCAAGCGGTACCTGGCTTGACACAGGTAGACTGGCGGCGAATATAAGTTATCCTGTGGGCGTGGACTGCGTCGTTTCCGACTTAGAGGCTGTCAGCCGTCACCCATTCGAAGGGCACGTTGTGCGCGACCGCCCGCTTGAGCATCTCCCAGGTCTGGTTCGGCTTGGTCGTGAACGTGACGTCGTCAGCGATGCCTGCCCGTCGGCATCGCTCACGGTTGCCCGTCCTCCTGGGGCGCCGCTCCCTGGACGAGCTGCGCGACGCCTACTCGGACGTGATCGCGTGGGGGGAAGCGGAGGCGCTGCTGAAGGCGCTGTTCCCAGCGCGGCACTCCCAGGTTCTGTGGTTGGCGTTATTGGCTTCTTCCATCCTAATGGCAGCCTTCGGTCGACGGGCATCCAATGTGCTCTACAAGATGCGCGGTATTGGCGCGGGTCTGGCGTGTTCAGCTGTCCCTCAGCGGTTGGTAGGTCAGGATCACCGCGCCGCTACTGGTGGCCTTACTGTCGGACAGTTTCAATCGCTTCAGCGCTCGCCCCTCCTTGAACAGCCGCTTGCCCTCGCCGGCCAGCAACGGGTGAACTAGGAGAATGAGCTCGTCAAGCAGGTCCGCCTGCAGGAGCGACTCGACCAGTGTGGGGCTACCGGCGACGAGAATGTCCTTGCCGGCTTGCTGCTTCAAGCGTTTGATCTCCTCCACCACGTTCACCTTGACCAGGTGCACGTTATCATAGGCGCCCCAACTCACCTTGTCGAGGGTCGTCGAGACGACGTACTTAGGGGTGGTGTTGATGAAGTGAGCGAAGGGTTCGTTGGTTGAGGTCGGCCAGTAATCGGCCCACTCTTGGTAGGTGACCCGGCCTAGAAGGACAGTATCCCCCCGGGCAATCTGCTCTCCCATGCTTGCTTCCATCTCTGGATCGAATTCGAATTGCCATCGGTTGGGAGCCTCGACAACGCCGTCGAGTGCGACAAAGAGACCCGAGACTAATTTTCTCATCAAGCTCCTCCAGTATTCGTGACGAGGGGGG
This sequence comes from uncultured Anaerolineales bacterium, assembly GCA_964557745.1. Taxonomy (GTDB): domain Bacteria; phylum Chloroflexota; class Anaerolineae; order Epilineales; family JAHCIE01; genus JAHCIE01. Next base: position 476 of record CAZLBQ010000152.1, on the reverse strand, counting down.
CGCCAAGAATGGGCGACAGGACCAGCTGTGAACTCGGCAGGCCAGCGTCAGATTGCCGAAGACACGACAGCCTAAGTGTTGAAACGCTTCAACACGCTGATGCAGCAATTTGTAGTCCACTGCCCTCAGCGGAAGGCCGTTAACGTCGGCGAGGCTGTATCATCAAATACCCCCGGCCTTGACACTGAGAGCATAGCCGTTTGCTCCACCATCATCGCCTGCTCCTCTCTCACGCCAACCCTGCTGTTCACTGTTTGTTCATATTATGCTAATTTTTCAAACCTGACCGCAATAGTCTGGTTTTGACGCGTCAACGAGCGGGCGTATACTTGGGCTAGGTCAACCCGCTGTGTCTTCGGCTGGTGGCCATATTCTGTCACGAACCCTAGCTCACTGCTGAGCCGGTGATGGACGCGACGGAGCCGCAAGGCAGGGCCTCGCCCCGTTCCCGATAGCCTCGTCGGTGAGCAGTCAGT
>CAZLBQ010000151.1:0-12234 GCA_964557745.1 uncultured Anaerolineales bacterium | reverse complement strand
GACCTGGACACCGTTGGCTAAGGTCGTGTCCACCGGGGAGCTGGTGGGCGGGGCTGTGGCCGTGGCGGTGCTCGTGGCCGTGCGGGTGGGGGGGACCGTCGCGGTGCTGGTTGCGGTTGCCGCGCTGGTCGGGGTGGCCGTCGCCGTGGCGGTACTCGTGGCCGTGCGGGTGGGCGGGACCGTCGGTGTGCTGGTTGCGGTGGCCGTGCTGGTCGGTATGGCCGTCGCCGTGGCGGTACTCGTGGTCGTGCTGATAGGCGGGACCGTCGCCGTGCTGGTTGCGGTTGCCGTGCTGTTGGGCGGGGCCGTGGCCGTGCTGGTCGGTATGGCCGTCGCGGTGGCGGTACTCGTGGTCGTGCTGATCGGCGGGACCGTCGCCGTGCTGGTTGCGGTGGCCGTGCTGGTCGGCGGGACTGTCGACGTGCTGGTTGCGGTTGCCGTGCTAGTGGGCGGGACCGTCGGCGTGCTGGTCGGTAGACTCGTTTCGGTAGCCGTGCTCGTCGGTGGGGCTGTTGGGGTGTCGGTGGGCGTGCTGGTCGGCAGGGCCGTCGCAGTCGCTGTGCTTGTGGGTGTATCGGTGGCTGGAATCGTCGGTGTGCTGGTCGGCAGGGGCGTCGCCGTGGCTGTGGCCGTCGGCGTCACAATCGCCAGTCGGAGCGCCAGCAGTTGAGCGATATTCGAGTAGGCCGCCGCGCCGGATACACGCGTCTGGCTGCCGGTCGGGCCGGCTCCGCCCAGCCACCGATCCGCCATCGCGGCGGTAAGCTGGTTGAGGGACGTTGCCGTCCAGCGTGACGTCATCCCGGCCGGCGGCGTGACGGTCGTGCTCGTGGTCACGGCGGCGAAGAACAGCAGCTGGTCGTAGGCGGCGGTGGTCGTGACGGAGGGCGCCGTCACGGACGCTGTACCTGGATTGTACTGACCACTGTGGACGTCGATGGGCGCTAGCGGATCGACGCCGCCATACGCCGCGATACCCCCCGTCGCCTTCTGGGCGCTGCCAAAGACCCAGATGTAGCTTGTCGGCTCGGCCGCCGTCGCGATTCGATAGTACAACGCCGCCCCCATGGACGATCCGGTGTTGTCGCGGCGGATCAACTGCCAGCCGCTCGGCGGCATGATCGTTGTCGTCGCGCCCTGCACCACAATCTGCGCGATCAGCACATCATTCGCCAGGGCCGGCGGCGCATCGAGCGTCAGAGACGTGCTGCCAGACCCGTTGGCGCCACTGGCCGTGTTCCGCAGGGTGATGCTGCCGGCGGCGGTCGGTGTACCGGTGGGCGGGCTGGTGGCGGTGGCCGTGCTGGTCGCCGTCGGCGGTGGCGGCGGGGTGGGTGTCGCCGCCGGTAGGCCCTGCAAGAAGCGGCTCAAGACATTCGCTGTGGTCTGCTGGATACGCGTGTCGAGGAAGTCCTGGAGGTCGAGCGCCCAACTCCACGACAGGGTCCCGACGCCGAACACCCACGCGCTGCTGGGCGCCTGGTAGATGGCGGCGTTGTGGTAGTCGGACTGGTTGTGGTCACTGATGAATGGTGAATTGGCGAGCAAGGTATACCCGCTACCCACGGGCGTGGCGGACGCCGCAAACAAGCGGTCCGTTTCGTACCCCACAATCCCCGGCACGCTGTCGCCGTCACGAAATCCTGTCCCCGCGTAGACCCAGTGCGAGCTGTTGGTCACGACATAAGGAACGTTGCTGTTGAGAACCGTCGAGGTATACTGGGCGCCGACGAGGGCCTGCTCAGGCAGGTTGAGCGGGTAACTCCGCCACGTCGTCGTCTTCAGACTGCGGTCGGGGTTGGGGTCCAGCGCGTAGTCCTTGTAGCAGACCTGCACTCGGTTCGCCACGCCCCCCGCCGACGGCTCCAGGCGGATCTGCCAGTAGACATCGTTGGCGCTGAAGAAGCCCACATTGACCCGCGAGTCGCGGGCGTACTCGACGGCCGTCCGCATCGGCTTTGTCCAATACTCGTCGTGGCCGCCGACGAGGAGGCCCTTGAAGGTCAGGAGACGCGCGCCGTTGACGTGGGTGTCGATATCGGTCGCGTAGGTGATGTCATAGCCAGAGCGCTCGAGCCAGCGTACGAAGTACTTCTCCCAACTCTCGAATTGCCCGGCCCCGCCGCCTTCCGTGTACGGTCGGTCGAAGGAGACCTTCACGGCGCGCGGGCTGCCGGCGAGGGTGTTGGCGCCGTAGCTGTTGTAGTCATAGAGGCTCTTGCCGGTCGTGTTGTCATCGGGATAGTTGTTATAGGCCTGGTAGGTGGTGACGCTCTGCTGATACAGGAAGTCGGCGACCCGTTGGTCGTCCCGCACGACGAAGATGATGCGGTTCTGGTAGTTCTGAGCGTTGGTGAGTACCGCCAGGTAGATGCCGTCCACCCAGGTGGTGGGGATAGTGAGGGTGGCGCTGGGCGCCCAGTTGCAGGCGATCAGCCCCGTCGACGCATCCAGAGGACAGGCCGGTTGGCTGACGCCGGTGAGCGGGCCGACCTGTTGGAGCAGACGGCCGCCCAGGCCGTTGTACCACCCCATGCGGTAGACATCAATGGTGTAGGTCTGAACGGGATTGACAGTGACATAAAAGGTGATGGCGTCGCCCTTGTTGACGCTGACTGCGGAGGCGTAGCCCTTGATCTGCTGGCGCACGTCGTCGGCGGTGACAAAGCCCGGCCCGCCAAGCTGCCATTGGGCCGAGCCAGGCTGCTGGTTCTCCAGCACAATAGGGTTGTCGGCGGCGCGCAGCGGCAGCGCCCATGTCAGGCCCACCATACTGAGAGCCAGCAGGGCGGCCAGCGCCCACCCCGATCTTGTCCAGCGCAGTTTCACTTGCTTCGTGCCCAGCATGCCGACGACTCTTTCTACGGTGGTGACGCTGTATCCTCGACTTGCCAGGGTTGGTAGCCCTGCAAGCCGTAATTCGCCCCGACGAGCGTGAGATCGGCGAGACCGATCTCACCGTCGTCGTTGATATCGGCCCAGGGTTGGGCCGCGACCGGCAAGCCGTAAGATGACCCCACCATCACCAGATCGGCCAGGTCAACGGCGCCGTTGTGATTGGCGTCACCGCCTACCAAGAGCAGCGGCGGGAGTGTCTGGGGGGTGGGAGACGCTTGCAGCGTCACGTTAGTCTGACTACTCAAGTAACCGCCCATACTCGCGGTCACGGTGTAAGCCCCGGTCGCCAGCGAGAGCGAGAACGAGCCGTCGGCCGCGCTCGTCGACGTCGCCGTGCGCGCCTGGACCGTCACCCCACTGTGATCACGCCGGCCCTGCAGGCGGGCCTGCCCTTGCAGGATCGCCAGCGCGGGGGCGGCCGTCGCCGTCGGAGCCGGGCGGTCAGCTTGCCGCTCGTATGCTCCCACATCGACGCCCAGGCCCACGGGACGCGGGTTGCCGTCCATGTCGTCATCGATGCCGACATCAAGGCCCGCATCGATGGCCGGTGAGCCGGGCTGGAGATGAAAGTCGCCCGCGCTCGCGTTGACGAACAATGGGTCGTCGGCCGCCCCCGCGCCGCCATTCAAGTTGTGATCGAGGCTAAACGAGACGCCAATGGGAGCGCTATAGACTTGCTGGCCGCGCGAGGGGTTGTTCGCGTACAGGAGGTTGTCGCGGGCGACGCCATTCGTCAGGCGATTGAGGCTCAGACCGACGTCGGCGTTGGCGTAGAGCGTGTTGTGGTAGATGCTGTTATTATCCGCGCTCCGCTGCGCGCCCACCGGACCGCCGTCCGTGCCGCCGCTACTCATAGCGATCCCGGCGGCGCCATTCGCGTACACGACGTTATTCGCGACGATATTGTTGTCACCGCCAGAGTTGGCGATCCCTGTGCCGTCCACCCGCGCGACGTTGTTCTTCTCGATGACATTACTCTGATTCGTCTCGGAGTGACAGCCAACGTCGCCGTACCCGTTGTACCACTCTTCCAGGTAGATGCCGTAGCCGCCCCGCCCGCCTTCCGACTTGTGGATGTCGCGGATGCGGTTGCCTGAGATTCGGTTGTCAACACCCAGGACGTTGATGCCGACCGCCCCGTAGAGTGACCAGGGGGCCACGGTCCGCTCGATGAGATTGTTGGCGATCAGGCTGTTGTCAGATTCGAGATGGATGTTCTCGTACTCGTTGTCGTGGAAGTGGCTGTTGAGGATGTTGATGAATGTGGTGCAGAAATCGCTCTCGAAGCGGAGCTTGGTGAGAGAGACGTCGACGCCGTCAAACGTGATGTGGTGGCTCAGCCCCTGCTGACCGGAGATGGTCACGGAGCCGAGGGCGAGGCGCAAGCTCAGGCCTTGCACCGTGATGTAGCCCACGCTTGGCCCGACAAAGAGCATGCCTTTGGCATACGCGGCGATGCGGATGCGGCGCCCGTTGGGGTCCGAGCCGTCGGCCAGATGGACGTAGACGGTATTCGCCGTCTTCTCGTAGCGGCTCCCGCCGGGCAGGGGGGGCGGGGGGACATCGGTGGCAAACGAGCCGCGTGGTAGATCGGCCGGGCTATTGATGCCCGTGTCGCGGCCCAGGCAGATCGGCTTCAGCCAGGCCGTCTTGTCCGGTGTCGTCGGCTCGTCCACATAGAGATACGCCCGTCGATCGCCAGAGTAGTCATAGGCGTCGGGGCAGCTCGACTCCGAAGCGGCGTCCTCGAAGCCCGACCGAGGCGTCGCGCCGTTGTAGACGACGCCGGGGACATGAACGAACCGCGCCTGCCAGACGTTGCCTTGCACCCGTGTCCACCCGGTGACATCCATCGACCCATCGATCACAGGCCTCTCGCCAGGATAGGCGCGCAGGCTAATGGGCAGGCTCTCGGTCCCGCCGTGATCGAAGATGACCTCTTCGTGGTAAACGCCGTCCCGGACGAGGATGGTGGCGCCCGGCTGGGCCTGGCCCACCGCGCGCTGGATGGTCTTGAAGGGCGCATCCCGTGTTCCCGGATTGGCGTCACTACCGCTGGGGGAGACGTACAGGACGGGAGAGGTCGTCGACTGAACCGGGTGGGCCGCGGCCTGGTCAGGGCGCGCCGCGACGCTGGCTGCCATGCCACAGTTCACCAGCGTGAACAGCAGCCACAGCAGCCCGAGGCGGCGAAACCAGCGGCTTGTGCCAAGACGCATCATGCGCAGGGCGGCTCCTGCTCATCAAGGCCCCAGTTAGCCGGGCAGCCTACGCGGCCCCCAGCCAGGCCTCACTCACGTTACAGTGGGTCAGCCGACCCAGCATGGCGACCAGCACCCGAGCCCGCTCGCCGCCACTGCGCTGACCTTCGAACACAACCTCCAGGTCCTTGAGCGGGCCTTCGATCATCCGTACTCGCTCGCCTGGCCGCAATTGCTGCCCCATCTCCGTGTTCAACTCAACCTCGCGGCGTCGCATGTACGCCAGGACCGTCGCCGGGACCGGTATCGGATGTCCTTCAGAGCTGACAATCGACTTGAGGCCCGGCGTCCAGCGCGCCTCGGACAACTGCCGCGTGCTGAGATCAAAGCAGGCAAACCCGTAGCAAGGGAAGAGCGGCTCAGTCTCGATCTGCCGCCGTCTGGCGCGCCAGACCGTCAGCATGGGCAGATACGTCTCAATGCCTCGCGCGGCCAGTAGTTGCGTGACTTGGCGCTCGGCGTGTGGTTTCGTGTACAGAGCGTACCATACGGACGCGTTGGTGGTCATCAGTACGTCCCCCCCTTTGGGACAAACTGCTGCTTACCTCCGACATCGTCTGTTGACGCTGGAGAGGTGGATCAGCCCACAAGGCAGGCTCCGCCGACCCGCGCTCAAACCGGGTGTGGGATGATCGTATTCGGAGGCATCTAGCACGAATCGTGTATTGCCCTTGTGCCAGATAAGACCGCCGATACCCCAGCAAAAGTACAGGCCAACGACGGCAATTTTGCGCAGCTTTGCCGCCCCTTGGTTGGAAAACGTCACATAATGGATCAACCCACGAATAATTAATAATTGCTAATACGGCACAGTGAGTGGTCGAAAAATCATAGGCGATAATTGAGAAGGTTGTTACCCGGTCTTGTGATTTTTACCCTCTTTGGGAAGTTGCCCTCCTTAGGCGCAGGTAAAGGGTTTGAAATAAAACTCTTGACTTTTTGCTCTATTTGGGTGATAATAGGAAGGACTCGGGACGCGCCGTCTGCGGTGTTTATGACGGTAGTGCAGCTTTTGCTCCCGAGTTGCGGCAGCAAGTCGTGTCCCCCCGCTTGATCACCTGAGAGTCTGTCTTCAGGTCGTCCTATCGTGGGACACCAAGGATCGTGTCAGGAGCGTTCGGATTGCAGTCCGGGTGGAGGGGGGGCTGATGGCTGCGCGGGATGGCGCCCGCTCGTGGTTTGAGGCATTCGAAGGGCGAACGCTGGACAACCTGCGCCTGAGTGTCGAGTCGAGCGACGACACGCTGGTGAAAGCCTGCCTGGAAGGCCGCGCTATCGCCTGGGATCTCCTCCTGGAGCGCTATGCTCAGCTCATTTACAGTGTGCCGCGCCGTTTCCGCCTCTCGGATGACGACGCGGCCGATGTGTTTCAGAACGTTTGCGTGTCGCTCTGGCGTCACCTCGACTCTTTGCACGATCATAAGAGCATCGCCCGTTGGCTCATCACTGTCGCGCAACGCGAATGCATCGAAGTGTTCAACCGCCAGAAGCGCGACTTCGCCCGCCTCTCTACCGTCGATGAGGCTGACAACGATCTTGACACGCTGCGGGCCGAAGTCCCCGACATCCCCGACCTGATCCAACAACTTGAGGAGGAGCAGAAACTCCGCCTCGCCCTGGCCAAACTGCCGGAGCGCTGCCAACAGCTGCTGCGGCTGCTCTATTTTGACGCGAGGGATCTGTCGTACGCTGAAATCGCCGCTCAGCTCAACCTCGGATCCACCGCCGTGGGCATCAATCGCGCCCGCTGTCTGGAGCGCTTGCGGAAGCTGCTCGCCGAAGCCGACCCGTGAACGCTGGCTGTGCATGGATTGAAAGACGTGAAGATGTGAAGGCGAAGTTCGGATTTTGGCGGGCCGCCTCCGTACTTTTGGGCTGGTCAGCCCGTTCTGAGTCATATGGATAACTCTTTCCTGGGGGGGAATATGGTATGGACTGCCCAAGATTTGTCGACTTAGTCGATCTGGTCGAAGACAAGCTGTCGGCGGCCGATCGGCAGAAGATCGAGGCTCACATGGTCGATGGATGCCCCAGGTGCACCGAGAGTGTCGCCTGGCTTCGACAGATGCTTCCTCGCCTGGCTGCCATCGATGCCCCCATGCCACCGGCCGCCGTCTTGAGCCGGGCTAAGGGCATTTTTGCCGATCAGCGTCGCAAATTGCCCAACCGTGAGCGTCAGCTGGCCTTTCTGCGCTTTGACAGCAGCCAGCGACGGCTGGCCGCCGGCCTTCGCCAGACGGGGCGCGTGTCACAGCAGTTACTCTACGGTGTGGACACAATGGATGTTGACATCCAGGTGGAGCGCGCAGCGGGCCAGACGTGGCGGCTCATCGGCCAGCTCATGTCAACGGTTGACCGGCGCGAACAGATTGTTGGCGCTCAGGTTGCCCTACGCAATGCGGAACGCGTGGTCCTGGGCGAGGTTGTCGACGACTGGGGCGAGTTCGTCATTCGCAACGTCGCACCGGGGCTGTACGATCTTGAGATATCGCTGGTGGACCGGGATATCGTGATTAGGAACCTGCGAGTCGGCGAGACATGACCATTGATGAGTTGATCGAACTGGCTCTCTCAGCCGAGACAGATGAGGGGCGAGCCGCCATCGTCGCCCGTCCGGGCGCGCCGCTGACGGCTCACAGCGTCAGCTCGCTCGCCGACCAGGTAGAGCGCCTGCTGCGGGCGGACCCGCGTCTGGCGGCCCGAGTGGCGGCCCTGGCGGTGATGGTGGCGGACATCGTCGCTGAGCCGCTGGCCCTTGGCCTGGCGCGACGCGCCCAGGCCCATAGCCTGCGTGTTCAAGGCGCCTATGGCGCGTCATTGGCCGAGTACGAGCAGGCGGTCCAACTCTTCACCGAGGCTGGCGAGATGGGCGAGGCGGCGCGGACGCGTCTTGGCCAGAACCAGTCGCTCATGTTTGTCGGACGTAACGAGGAAGCTCTGCGCGTGGTTGAGGAGGCCCGGCGCGTCTTCCGCGCCCGGCGCGACCGTCGCAACCTGGCGACAGCTAACCTGAATACAGGTGTGGTCTACAGCCATCTCAACGATCATCGCGCGGCGCTGCGGTTCTTCGAGCGCGCCTATCGCGGTTATCGCGGCCTAGGCGACACCGTCATGGCCGCCACCGTCGACATCAACCGAGGCGTGAGTCTGACGCTGCTGGGACGGTTCCGTGCCGCTCTCCAGGCCTACGAGCGCGCCCGTCCGATGATCGCGGCCCAGGGCATGGCCGCGTTGAGCGCCATGACCGACGCCAATATCGGCTATCTCCACTTCGTCCAGGGCCACTATGCTGCGGCGTTGTCCTCCTTGTTAACGGCGCGGCAGACGCTGGTCCAACTCGACTCCGCCGCTGATCTCGCCACGGTCGATCTCGACCTGTCCGAAATCTACCTGGCGATCAATCAGGTGGACGAAGCAGCGGCTCTCTCAGCGGATGCCCTGGCGACGTTCGATGCCCTCGACATGCCGGCCGAGGCCGCCCACGCGCGGGTCAACCGGGGCCTGGCGCTTCTCCTCCAGGAGCATCTCGACCCGGCCCTGGACCTCCTGGAGGAGGCTGAGGACCTCTTCGCGAACCAGGGCAACCATGTCGGCGCCGCGACGGCGGCGCTGTGCCGCGCCCAGGCTCTGCTACGGCGCGGCGACAGCCAAGAGGCGTTCGAGGTTGCCCGCGCCGCGCAGTCGGTTTTCGAGGCCAGCGCCACACCGGTCCGACTGGGCTATGCCTGTGTTACTGCGGGCTGGACGGCAGTGGCTCTCGACCAAACCGACGCCGCCCAGGCCGACTTTGAACAGGCGATGGCGCTTGGTGAGCGGCTGCATCACCCGTGGTTGCTGTACCAGGCCCACTACGGGCTGGGTCATCTGTGCGCAGCTCAGGACCGGGCGCTGGCCCAGGCTCACTACCTGGCGGCAGTGGGGCATCTGGAACGCGTGCGCGCGGAACTGCAGGGCGAGGATCTGCGCCTGGTGTTCCTGCAAGATAAGCTGAAGGTCTACGAAGACCTGCTCCTGCTGCTACTCGACGAGGGGAGCGAGAGCAGCGTCCGCGAGGCTTTTGGCATTGTCGAACGCGCGCGGGGTCGTGCGCTGCTCGACCTGATGGCCGGCGCGCTCGACGTCCGTTTGCGCGCCACCGATCCCCAGGACGCGCCCGCGCTGGAACGGCTGCGCGCGCTCCGGGAGGAACTCAACGGCCTGTATACGCTACTGGCCGAGGACGAGAGCAAGTTGCGTGGCGGGTCGAGGGTAGACGACGACATGCTCAGAGCAGAGGTGGAGCGCCGCGAGGCGCAGCTCGAGCGTCTGCTCCGTCGGCAGCACGTGGTGCAGCATGAGCCGGTGGGGCTGCAGCCAGCGCCGCCAATTGGCGTGGCGGAGGTGCAGGCTTCGCTGGCGCCGGACACCACCCTCGTCGCGTACTATACCATCCGAGATGAGATTCTAGCCTTTGTGGTGACCTCGACCCAGGTGACGCTCTACCGCAATCTGGCCCGTCTCAGTCAGGTGACCGATGTGGCGGAGCGGCTGCGCGCCCAGATGAATAAGTTCGCGTATGGGGCTGACTATGTCGCCGCGCACAGCGCGCATCTCGCCGATTCGGTGCGGCATCACCTGACAAGCCTGTTTCGCTGGTTAATCCAGCCGCTGGCCGCGCTGCTGCAGGGGCAACGGCTCATCCTGATCCCGTATGGGGTACTTCATTACCTGCCGTTCCACGCCTTTGAGAGCGAGGGGCGGGCGCTGATGGATGACTACGAAATTGTATACGCGCCCAGCGCGAGTGTCTTCCAGATGCGCAACCGCAGGCCGCCGCCGCGACACGGCCGCCCTCTCCTGGTCGGGGTGAGCACGCCAAACCTCCCCCACGTCACCCAGGAGATTGCCGCCATCGCCGCCGTCTTGCCCGAAGCGGACGTCTTACTCGACGCGGCGGCCACGCTGGAGGCCGTGCGCCAAGCTTCGCCGAGGACCACGGTGCTGCATCTGGCCTGCCACTCGAATTTCCGGCCCGAAAGCCCGCTGTTCTCAGCGCTGTGGCTCGGCAACGGCTGGCTCTCGGTCCATGACATCTATAACCTCGAACTCAACACTGAACTCGTGACCCTCTCGGCCTGCAACACCGGGCTTAGTTACATTGCGCCCGGCGACGAGTTGCTGGGCCTGGCGCGCGGCTTCTTCTACGCTGGCGCCGCCGCCATGGTGGCCAGCCTGTGGGCGGTCGATGACCGCTCCACGGCCTGCTTTATGAAGACATTCTATACCTATCTACAAACGGGCGTCAGCAAGGCAGCTGCCCTTCGCGCCACGATGCTGGAGATGCGATCTGTAGAGCCGCATCCGTACTACTGGGCCCCTTTCATTCTGCTGGGGGAGGGGTGGGCGTTGGCGCACGGCAGCGCGTGATCTAGGGGGAGACATACCATGACACCGGTGACGAAGAGGGGTCCGAACTTAATACCTGTCTGGGTCGGGCTGTGTTTGCTTGTCATAGCTGTTCTTGTTCTGGTGGGGACACCGCCGGCGACAGCCGATACACCCGTTGTGCTCGAAGGCGCGGCTTATGTGCTCGGCGAGCCATTCTACATTGGTGGTCAGGACGCGCCGATTGTCTATCCCACCCCGCAATCGCAGCCAGCCCTGCAACTGGTTCGGCAGCCAGATGCTGTTGGGTTGGGGAACGGCGGTCAGGGGGTGGTCATCGCGGTCGTCGATTCGGGGGTGGCAGTCAATCACCCGTATCTACAAGGCTCCCTGACGAGCGTGCGGCGGAACTTCGTGGCAGGGCGGGCGCCCGACGATGTGTCGGATGTGCCTGACGGCGCGCTCAACAAGAAGGTCGGTCACGGCACCTTCATTGCCGGCCTGATCCGGATGGTGGCGCCGAATGCCCAGATCATGCCGGTGCGTGTTCTCAATGGCGACGCCATGGGCACGGCCGACCAGGTCGCGGCTGGGGTTCGCTTTGCGGCCGATAATGGGGCGAATGTGATCAATCTGAGCATGGGCACGATGAGCGCCCCGAGCGTGCTCAAGGATGCGGTCAATTACGCCGTCGGCAAGAAGATCGTGGTGGTCGCCTCAGTGGGGAACAACAATCTGGCTAGCATCACCAACCCCGGTCTCTACGGCAATGTCCTATCGGTCACGGCCACGGACGACAACGACCGCAAGGCTGTCTTCTCGAACTACAAGTCGGAAGTGGATGTGAGCGCCCCGGGCGTCAACCTGTACAGCACATACTGGGACGGCACGTGGACCTGGGGGACAGGCACGTCGTTTTCGGCGGCGCTTGTTACCGGGGAAGCAGCGCTGATCCGCGCGGCCTACCCAAAGCTCGACGTACCGAAGGTGAGGGACAGAATCAAGACCCGCTCTGTCAACATCAACGCCCTCAATCCTCTCTACAAAGACAAGATGGGGAAGGGGCGCATCGATATGTACCAGGCCTTGCTGCCCTGAGCCAGGGGCGGTGTGAGCCGCGCTGCGTGTCAACACCATCGTGGATGGCGGGTCGCTCGTCTCGTGCGCCGCCGACAGTCTCCTGTCGGCGGCGCGCCTCATTGATGATGACGTGCGCCCGGTGGCGGCTGAGGCGGTGCAGGACGCTGGGCTGTCTCATCCCTTGGGCGTTGGCGACTCATGATGGGGTCGGAGCCGTCGAGGTCGGCGATGGTGCGGCGAGTTCCTGCAAAGGGGGTGCGGGGGCGTCTGCGCCCCTGCGGCGGTGGAAGGCGCGGGCGCTGAGTTGCAGCAGGCTCATCGCCGCTTTCACCACAGCCGGGGCCTTCGGCCCCCGCACCCCTCAAGAGCCTGCCTTGTCCAGCTTGCAGAACTCCCGTACCTCGGCCGGTCCCATGTCGGCGTTACACAGCAGGGGCGCAGACACCCCCGCACCCCCCGAACGCCAATCTGAGCCGTCCTTCGTCTTTCGTCCTTCGTCGCCGATTGGCCGCGCCAGCCGCTCCCGCTGCACCCCCCGCGCCTTCTCCACCCGCTCGCGCACCCTCGCGCTTGGCTCACCCAGCCGGTCGCTGGACAGCTGCTCGTAGTCGACCCTTCGTCTCTTCGGGGG
>CAZLBQ010000150.1:0-12249 GCA_964557745.1 uncultured Anaerolineales bacterium | reverse complement strand
TGCTCTGGCAGCGTTTCCAGAGGAGACCCCTCACTGCGTTCGGGGTGACAGTCCAAGGTGGGGTGACAGTCGAAGGAGCCGAGAGGGACCGGGTATGAAGCAAATTGTGCCGCTGATCATCAACGGCGAGGCCCGCGAACTGGTCGTCGAACCCTACCGCACCCTGCTGGACGCCCTGCGCAACGAGGCGGGCCTGACGGGGACCAAGAAGGGCTGCGACGTGGGCGACTGCGGGGCGTGTACCGTCCTCCTCGACGGGCGGCCCGTCAACGCCTGCCTCGTCCTGGCCGTCGAGGCCCGCGACGCCGACGTCGTGACCATCGAGGGTCTGGCCGGGCCGGACCGCCGCCTGCACCCCCTCCAGGAGAACTTTCTGCGCTACAGCGCCGCCCAGTGCGGCTTCTGTACACCCGGCATGATTATATCCGCTAAGGCCCTGCTCGACGCCAACCCGCACCCGACCGAAGAGGACGTGCGCTTCGCCATCGCGGGCAACATCTGCCGCTGCACCGGCTTCCAGAAGATCGTCCAGGCCATCCTGGCGACCGCCGACGGAGAGGGGGACCGGGCATGACGACCGACTACAGCGTCATCGGCACCAGTCCCAAGCGCCTGGACGCCACCGAGAAGGTGACGGGCTGGGGCAAGTTCACCGCCGACATCAGCCTGCCGGGGATGCTCTACGGCAAGACCAAGCGCAGCCCCTACCCCCACGCCCGCGTCCTCCACATCGACACCAGCCGCGCGCTCAAGCTGCCCGGCGTGAAGGCCATCTTGACCCGCGACAACGTGCCGCGCATCCGCCACGCCGGCGCGCCCCACCCGCGCTCGTCGTCGGTCTGGCCGGACCAGTACCTCTTCGACGACAAGGTGCGCTTTGTCGGGGAGGGCGTGGCCGCCGTCGCCGCGACCAGTGAGGAGGTGGCCGAGGAGGCCCTGGACCTCATCGCCGTCGAGTACGAGCCGCTGCCCGCCGTGTTCACCGTCGAGGACGCCATGCGACCCGACGCGCCGTCCATCCACGGCACGGAGCGCAACCTCGTCCTGCCGCCTATCCTGGTCGAGCGTGGCGACGTCGAACGCGGCTTTGCTGCGGCCGACTTTATCGTCGAGGGTGAGTACAGTACAGGCCGGCCCCACCCGGCCTACATGGAACCCAACGCCTGCGTCTGCCAGTTCGACGTCAATGGGCGGCTGACGGTCTGGACCTCAACCCAGTCGGCGTTCATGGTGCGCGGCAGCCTGGCCGAGGTGCTGGGCATCCCCGTCCACCATGTCCGCGTCATCGTCGAGCACATGGGTGGCGGCTTCGGCGGCAAGCAGGACCTCTTCCAGCACGAGTTCCACTGCGCCCTACTCGCCCAGCGCACGGGCCGCCCGGTCAAGATGGAGTACACGCGCAAGGAGACCTTCCTGAGCGGGCGGACGCGCCACCCCAGCCAGGTCTGGCTCAAGCAGGGCGTGCGGCGCGACGGGACCATCACCGCCCGCCAGGCGCGCTTCGTCACCAACAGCGGGGCCTACGGCTCGCACGGGCCGGGCGTTACCCGCGTCGGCAGCGCCGCCCTCACCTCCCTGTACCGCTGCGACAACATCCGCGTCGACGGCCTGTGTGTCTACACCAACAACCCCATCGCGGGCGCGTTTCGCGGCTACGGCGTCGTCCAGACCCTCTTCGCCCTCGACAGCCAGATGGACGAGATTGCTGAGCGCCTGGGCATGGACCCCGCCGAGTTCAAGCTGCTCAACGCCGTCGGCGAGGGCGACATTGCCCCGTCGGGGCACCCCATCGTCGGTAACGGCCTGGCAGCCTGCATCCGGCGCGGCATCGAGGCAGTGCACTGGACGGAGCGGCGCAAGACGGTTCGGCCCGACGCGCCGCACCTCAAGCGCGGCTGGGGCATGGCGACCGAGATGCACGGCAGCAGCGCCTACCCCGGCATCAAGGAGCAGTCCAACGCCATTGTCAAGATGAACGAGGACGGCACGGTCCACCTGCTGACAGGGACGGCCGGGCTAGGGACGGGGGCGCACACGGCCCTGTCACAGATCGCCGCCGAGGAGTTGGGCGTTCGCTTCGAGGACGTGTCGGTCACGGCGGGCGACACCGACGCCGTCCCCTTCGACATCGGCGCCTACGCCAGCCGCACCACGTTCCTGGGCGGCGGGGCAGTCCAGCGGGCCGCCGCCGAGGTCAAGCGCCAGGTGCTAGCGCTGGCGGCGAAGAAGTTGGAAGTCGCGCCGGAAGACCTCGAACTGCGCGGCGGGCAGGTCTACGTCAAGGGCGTCCCCGACGCGCGGGCCAGCGTCCGCGCCGTGGTCCAGGGCGAGGCGGGCGGCGTGACGCCGCGCTCGCTGGTCGGGACGGCGACGTACGAGACGACGAAGGCCTACTCGTTCGCCGCCCACTTTGTCGAGGTCGAGGTCGATACCGAGACCGGTCAGGTCGCCGTCAAGCACGTCACGGCGGTGCACGAGATTGGCCGCGCCATCCACCCGATCGGCGTCGAGGGCCAGATCGAGGGCGGGCTGCAGCAGGGCATCGGCCACACGCTGAGCGAGGACCTGGTGGTGGACCCGCACACGGGTCGGCCCCTCAACGCCAGCTTTGTCGACTACAAGATGCCGCTGGCGCTGGACATGCCGCCAATAACGACTATCATACTGGAGGATGCGCCCGACCCGCTGGGGCCGTTTGGCGCGAAGGGCGTCGGCGAGGACCCCATTATCCCGATTGGCCCGGCCATCGCCAACGCTGTCTACGACGCGGTCGGGGTGCGCTTCCGCGACCTGCCGCTGACGCCCGAGCGCGTCTTGCAGGCGCTCAAGGACAGGCCGCATGGTGACGCGTAACGTTCCGCTCGCGGCCCAGCTCAGCCAGGAGTTGGCGCGGCAGATCTCGTCGGGCGAGTTGGGCGGTGAGGACGGGCGGCTGCCGTCGGAGGCAGACCTGTCGGAGCGCTACGCCGTCAGCCGCGCCACCATCCGTGAGGCGCTGGCCAAGCTCGAACTGGCGGGGATTGTGACGCGGCGGCACGGGTCAGGGACGTATGTCAACACCATCGTCCGCGAGAAGCCGGGGCTGATCTGGGGCTGGCTGGACGAGGCGCCGGCGTTTATCGATCTCATTGCCCGCTCGGGCCACGCGGCCGCCTCGCGCGTCCTCAGCGCGACGGTCGGCGCGGCGAACGGGGTGGCCCCGCGCCTGAACCTGGCCCCCGGCGAAGTGGTGGTGCGCGTCGAGAAGCTGTTCCTGGCCGACGGCACGCCCATCATCTACTCGCAGACGGCCATCCCGGCCCATCTCGTTCAGGCCAAGGCCGAGCAGCCAGTCCTGGCCGCCGACTACGAGAAGCCGACGTACGCCGTCCTGGCCGAACGCGGCGAGCGGCGCGTCCACCACCAGAACAGCGAGTTGCGGGCAGTGCTGGCCGACATGGCTCTGGCGGACCGCCTGGGCTGCGAGCGCGGCGCGCCGCTGTTGCAGGTTGAAGAGGTCGCCTACGACCTGGAGCAGGTCCCGCTGTTCTACGCGCTGCACCATTTTCGGGGCGATTTCATCAGTTTTAGGCAAATCAGGACACCTTCGTTTATGATTGAGGCGCCGGGGCGCGCCCAGCCACCGGGAACGTAATCTGGAACCCAGCTTTGTGCTACAGCCGCGGCGACAGCCGCCGTGATGACAGGACGCGGAGACGCGCGTGAAGGACCTGCCCTCGTTTCTGGAGCACTACGCAACCGACTATCCCGACCGGGTGTGGCACGTTCGGGATGAAGTACCGCGCGACTACTTCGCCACGGCCCTGACTCTGGAACTGGAACGCGGCCCCGAGCCGCCCGTTCTCGTCCTGCACCGCGTGCAGGGTCTCGACATGCCCGTCGTGACCGGCCTGTTCTCCTCCCGCTCGCGCATCGCCTACGCCCTCAACACGACCGCCGACCAACTCCATAGCAACTGGCTGCGCGCCTCGAAGGCGCTCACCCCACCCGTCGTGGTGGGCGAGGGCGCGTGTCAAGAAGTCTGCCTGCTCGGCGCCGACGCCGACGCCGAGAGCCTGCCCCTGCTGGCCCACTTTGAGCAGGACGCCGGACGGTATGTCACAGCGGGTGTCATTGTCGCCAAAGACCCCGACCACGGCTGGGGCAACCTGAGCTACGCCCGTATGCAGCTCAAAGGCCCGCGCCGCTTTGGCATCAGCCTCCACTCGCGCGGCCACCTGTGGGACTACCAGCGCCGCGCCGAGGCGCGTGGGCAGGCCCTCGAAGTGGCCGTCGTCATCGGCATGCACCCGGCGTTCCTGATTGGCGCGGCCAGCCGCGTGGCCCTGGAGACCGATGAGTACGACATCGTCGGCGCGCTCATGGGCGAACCGCTGCCCGTCGTGCCCTGCAAGACGGTGGACCTGTGTGTGCCGGCCGCTGCCGAGATCGTCCTGGAAGGGGTCATCGAGGCGGGCGTGCGCGAGCCGGAAGGCCCGTTTGGCGAGTACACCGGCTACTCGACCTCGCGCTCGACGCAGCACGTCTTCACCCTGCGCGCCATCACGCGCCGCGCCGCCCCCCTGTTTCTGGATGTCTGCCCCGGCGCGTCGCGCGACCACCTCCTCTTGGGCCGGGTGCAGAAGGAAGCCGAGGTCCTGCGCAAGCTGCGCGAGGTGCTGCCCAACGTGACGGGCATCTACTACCCGACCAGCGGCACCCACTTCCACTGCTATGTCTCAATGAAAAAGCAGCGGCCGGGCGACGGGCGGCACGCGGCCATGCTCGTCCTGGGGCTGGACGCGTATGTCAAGCTGGTGGTCGTGGTGGACGACGACATCGACATCACCAACGAGGCCGACGTCATGTGGGCGCTGGCGACGCGCATGCAGCCGGTCGAGGATGTGGACCTCATCAAGGACATGACGTGCAACGTGCTCGACCCGTCGTCCCACGACGGCCTGTCGTCCAAGCTGGCGATTGACGCCACGCGGCCCCTGACGTGGGAGGCGCAGCGCTGCACAACGCCGCCGGACATCGTGGCCCGCGTCCAGGCGATGGCCGCCGGGCGCTGACGATGGACAGAGGGGAGAATTGCCTGTGAGAAAGGCTCTAACCGGACCGTTTGGTGTGGCCCTCATCCCCCTGGGGGCGGCCTTCCTGGCGCTGCTCGTCGGCGCGGTGGTCATCGCCCTGCTGGGAGCCGACCCCATCGAGGCGTACAAGGGCATGCTCCAGGGCGCGTTTGGCAGCCCCAACGCCATCGCCGACTCGCTAGTCAAGGCGGGGCCGCTCCTCTTTGTCGCCGTTGGCATCTGTATCGCCTATCGCGGCGGCATGGTCAACATTGGCGGCGAGGGACAGTACGTCATGGGCGCGCTGTTCGCTACCTTCATCGTCCTGTCCCTGGCGAACCTGCCCGGCTGGGCGCTCATCCCCCTGGCCCTGGCGGCCAGCCTCGTCGGCGGCGGGCTGTGGGCGGCTATTGCGGGCGTCCTTAAGGTGCGCTTCCGCGTCAACGAAGTCCTGAGCACCGTGATGCTCAACTTCATCGCCATCCAGGTCATGGGCTTCCTGCTGCGCGGCCCGCTGATGGACCTGTCGCAGAAAGACCTCATCCGCTATCCGCAGACGGTGCGCTTTGTCCGCGCCTCCGACCTCCCGCGCCTGATCCCCACCCGCCTCCATCTCGGGGTCCTGCTAGGCGTCCTCATTGCCGTTCTGGTCTACGTCCTCCTGTGGCGCACGACCATCGGCTACCGCATCCGCGCCGTCGGCCTCAACCCGCTGGCGTCGCGCTACGCGGGCATCCGCGTCGCCAGCTTCAACGTCCTGGCGATTACCCTGAGCGGCGCGCTGGCGGGTCTGGGCGGGGCGGTCGAGATTCTGGGCGTCGAGCACCGCCTGTTCACCGACGGCTCGTTGACGGGCTTCACGGGCAACGCCGGCTTCAACGGCATCGTCACGGCCCTGTTTGGCGGCCTGCACCCACTGGGGGCCATCCCGGCCTCAGCGCTGTTCGGCGCGCTGCTCGTCGGCGCCAACAGCCTGCAACGCACGGCCCAGATTCCCGCCGCGTTCGTCACCACCCTGGACGGCCTCGTCGTCCTCTTCGTCGTCGCCAGCCAGTCGTGGGCGCGCCGCCAGGCCGCGCGCCGCGTGTCGGAAGTCGCGCCGAAGGAGACCGTCGAGCCGACCCTGCAAACGGATGCTGCCACATGATTACCGACCTGCTAGCCCCCACCGTTATCATCGGCATCCTGGCGTCGGGCATCCGCCTGGCGACGCCCTACCTCTACGCCGCCCTGGGCGAGACGCTCGGCCAGGTCAGCGGCGTCCTCAACCTGGGCGTCGAGGGCATCATGCTCATCGGTGCGTTCGTCGCCTACTTCATGGCCGTCAAGTACGGCAACCCCGTGTTGGGCTTGCTGCTGGCCATCTTCGCCGGGGCGCTGCTCGGTCTGGCGATGGGCTTCATCAACGTGACCATGAAGGCCGAGCAGGGCATCAGCGGCATCGGCATGTACCTGTTCGGCCTGGGCCTCAGCGAGCTCCTCTTCACCAAGACTGTCGGCACGCCCACCACCGTCGAGGGCATCCGCAGCCTCAACATCCCCGTCCTGAGCACGCTGCCCGTCGTCGGCCCCATCCTCTTCAGCCAGAACATCCTGGTCTACGGCGCGTACGCCCTCGTTCCCCTGACGTGGTTCCTGCTCAACAAGACAACGCTGGGGATGAAGATTCGCGCCGTCGGGCAGAACCCGCAGGCGGCCGACACGCTCGGCATCAGCGTCACCCGCGTCCGCTACGCCATGCAGATCCTCAACGGCGCCCTATCGGGGCTGGCCGGCGCGTCGCTGTCCGTCGCCCTGCTCAACATCTTCCAGAACAACCTCACCAGCGGCATCGGCTTCATCGCCGTGGCCCTCGTCTACTTCGGCGCCTGGCGGCCCGTGCGCGTCATGTACGGCGCGCTCCTGTTCAGCATGGTCAACGCCCTCCAGCTCTGGATTCAGACGTTGAGCATCCCACTGCCGTCGGACATCGCGGGTATGCTGCCGTACATCCTGACCATCCTGGCGCTGATCCTGGCCGCCCGCCAGCTTATCACGCAACCGGCCGCGCTGACCAAGCCGTACGAGCGCGGTGAGTAAGACCCGGACTCTCATTAAGGAGGAGAATCCCATGAAAAAGAGCCTGCTCGTCCTGTGTATCCTGCTCATCACCGGCGTCATCCTGGCCGCGTGCGCCCAGCCCGCGCCCACAGCGCAACAGCCCGCTGCCCAGCAGCCGGCGGCCAAGCAGGAGGCCCCGAAGCAAGACGCCGCGAAAGCGACCGGCAAGCCGTTCCGCGTTGCCGTCGTGACCCCCAGCGCCAAGAACGACCACGCGTTCAGCGAGAGCATCTACGTGGCGATGGAACAACTGCAGAAGGAGATGGGTAAGGACAAGTTCGAGTACGTCATCTCCGAGAACCTGGGCAACGTCAGCGACGCCGCCGCTGCCATGCGCGACTACGCCAGCAAGGGCTATGACCTGATCCTCGGCCACGGCTCGCAGTATGGCGCGTCGGTGGGCGAGATCGCGCCCGACTTCCCCAACGTCTCGTTCGCCTGGGGCACGGCGGTCGACACCTTCGAGAGCAAGGGCGTCAAGAACGTCTTCGCCTACACCGTGGCGGGCCAGGAAGGCGCCTACGCCATGGGCATCGCCGCCGCCATGCTGTCCAAGAGCAAGACCATTGGCCTCGTCGGCCCCATCCCGGCCGGCGACGGCAAGCTGTTCATCGACGGCATGCAGGCCGGCGTCAAGGCGACCGACCCTAACGCCAAGGTCCTGGTGAACTACATCAACTCCTTCGGCGACGTGTCGCTCGCCTCGCAAGCGGCGCGCACCCACATCGACGCGGGCGCGGACATCGTCGCGGGCACGTCGCAGGCGATGGTCGGCGCGGTCAGCGTCGTCAAGGAGAAGAATGTGGGTTGGATGGGCAGCCAGTCTGACTGGGCCAGCGCCGCGCCCAAGAACGTCATGGCCTCCCAGGTCTACGACTGGACGGTGGCGATCAAGCCCATTATCCAGGATATTCAGAACGGGACGAAGGGCACGAAGGTCTACACCCTGACGATGGCGAACAAGGGTCTATTCGTTAAGTTCAACCCGGACTACAAGGACCCCATCCCCGATGCCGTGAAGCAGGCGGTGGACAAGGCCAGCAAGGACATTGCGGCCGGCACGCTGAAGGTTCCGGTGCAGTAGCGTAGGCTGCGAGACCTGACAGGTTTTCAAAACCTGTCAGGTCTCAGAGCTACCGAGAGGGGCGACCCATGACGACACCTGGCGGTTCACCCACCATCCAGCGGCTTGAATTACGCGGCATCAGCAAGCGCTTCCCCGGCGTCCTCGCCAACGACAACGTCAACTTCGACGTGCGGGCGGGCGAGATCCACGCCTTGCTGGGCGAGAACGGCGCGGGCAAGAGCACGTTGATGAAGATTCTCTACGGCCTGTACCAGTGCGACGGCGGTGACATCCTCATCAACGACACACCCGTCACCATCAAGTCGCCCGCCGACGCGCTGCGGCTGGGCATCGGCATGATCCACCAGCACTTCCAACTGGTGCCCGCGTTCACCGTCGCCGAGAACATCGCCCTCGGCCTGCCGTCGTCGCGCGGTGTCGTCACCGACCTGGACATCGTGAGCGCCCGTATTCGGACCCTGGCGAAAGAGTACGGCCTGCAGGTGGATCCCTCGGCCTACGTCTGGCAGTTGGCCGTCGGCCAGCAGCAGCGGGTCGAGATTCTCAAGGCGCTGTACCGCGAGGCGTCGGTGCTCATCCTGGACGAGCCGACCGCCGTCCTCACCCCGCAGGAAGTCGAGGACTTGTTTGTCACCCTGCGGCGGCTGGCCCAGGCCGGCCGGGCGATGATCTTCATCAGCCACAAGCTGCACGAGGTCATGGACATCAGCGACCGTGTCACGGTCCTGCGCAACGGGCGTGTCGTCGGTGAGGTGGCGAAGCGGGACACCAGCAAGCAAGACCTGGCGCGGATGATGGTGGGCCGCGAGGTTGTTACGTCGTGGCAGAAGAAGCCCGTCCAGTCAGGCGAGCCTGTTCTGCGGCTGGATGGGTTGGCTGTCAACGACGACCGGGGCTTGCCCGCTGTGCGGTCCTTCTCCCTCGCCGTGCGGGCCGGTGAGATCGTCGGCGTCGCTGGGGTGTCGGGCAACGGGCAGCGCGAGCTGGCCGAAGCCATCGCGGGGATGCGCCGCGTGGCCGAGGGGACCGTCACCGTCGTCGGGCGCGACCTCACCAACCACCCGCCTGCCGACATCATCGGCGCGGGCGTCGCCTACATTCCCGAAGAGCGCATGTCCATGGGCTGTGTGCGCGACTTCACCGTCGCCGAGAACGCCATCCTGGAGACCCACGCCCAGCCGCCCCTGGCGCGGGGCATCTTCATGGACTTCGCGGCCATCGACAAGCACGTCGGCCAGTTGACGCGCGAGTTCGAGGTCAAGACGCCCTCCCTGGAGACGCCCATCAAGAGCCTGTCAGGCGGCAATATCCAGAAGCTCATCATGGCTCGTGAGTTGGCCCGTCACCCCAGGTTCCTCCTGGCCGCCCAGCCTACGCGCGGCGTCGACATCGGGGCGACAGAGTACATCCACAAGCGGCTGCTGGAGCAGCGCGAGCAGGGCATGGCGATTCTGCTCATCAGCGAAGACCTGGACGAAGTCCTGGCCCTGGCCGACCGCGTGGCCGTGATGTACGAAGGCCAACTCGTCGGGCTGGTGCCACCGACGACGCCCATCGAGGACCTGGGGCTGATGATGGCGGGCGGCCACCGGACGTAGGTCGACCTTAGTTGACAATCGCACCGGCGCGGGCTAGAATCCACGAGGCAACACGAAGGCGACTGGTAAGCAACCCTTCGTGTTGTTTTGCCTCTCCGATGGATGATGCCCCATGACCAACAGTATTACCCAGGCCGGCCGCCTGGTGACGCTCGTCCTCCTCGGCCTGGCGCTGGCGTCCCTCAATGTCCGCCCCGCCGGCGAGTTGGACTTCACCGTACTAGGGTCGCCCCTGACCGTCAGCCTGTCAGGCGCGACCCTCATCGCCGTGCTACTCGTGGCGCTTACGTGCGCCGGGGCCGAACTCATGGTGCGCAGCCACCCCTGGCTGCGCGAGGCCCCCCTGGCCTATACCGCCATCTTCTGGCCGCTGCCCGCCATCGTCACCCTGGCCGCCGCCATGCTGGTGCCAACGCTCTACGGCCGCCCCATCTGGCTGGCCGGGCTGGGCCTGGCGTTCCTCGGCCTGTCCATCGTCTTGCTGGGCCAGTACCTGGGTATCGACCCTGGCGCCCGCTTCTACGACCGGGCGCGGCTGATGATCACCCTCATCGCCTACGGCTCGGCCTTCTTCCTGTACGCGGCTGTCGCGGCGGCGCGGGTGCGCTCCCTCGTCTCGGCAACGGCGATCCTCGCCGTCAGCATCCTGCTCGCGCTGACGCTCCTGCGCGGCGCGGCGGACGAGTGGCGGCGCGCCTGGATTTACGCCCTCGCCTGCGGGGTCGTCGTCGGCGAGTTGACCTGGGCGCTCAACTACTGGCCCATTGGCCCCATTGGCGTGGCCGCTCTCTTGCTGCTCGCCTTCTACCTGTCGACCGGCCTGGCCCAGCAGGCTCTCCAGGGTCAGGTAACCCGCCGCCTGCTCCTGGAGTATCTCGTCTTCGGCGGCATCCTCTTCGCCCTCATTCTCAGGTTAACAACATGGCTGGGATAACCCCGACCCTCACCGACTTGGCCGAGCGGGTGCGACGCGGCGAGCGCCGTTCGATTGCCCGCGCCCTGACTCTTGTTGAAACGGGCGGCGCCGACGCCCAGGCTCTCCTGTCGCTGCTCCATCCCCATACCGGCCGCGCCCACCTCGTCGGTGTGACCGGCGCGCCGGGCACCGGCAAGAGTACCCTTGTCAACGCCCTGGCGGGCGAGTTCCGCCGTCGTGGCCACCGCGTTGGCGTCGTCGCCATCGACCCGACCAGCCCCTACACCGGTGGCGCTATCCTCGGCGACCGCATCCGCATGCAGAGCCACCACGCCGACGAGGGCGTCTTTATCCGCAGCATGGCCACGCGCGGCCACCTGGGCGGGCTGGCCGTGGCGACGGGCGACGCCGTGCGCGTCCTCGACGCGGCGGGCTTCGATCCCATCCTCATCGAGACCGTCGGCGCGGGCCAGTCGGAGGTGGACATCGCGGGCGCGGCGCACACCACGGCCGTCGTGCTCGTGCCCGGCCTGGGCGACGACATCCAGGCCATCAAGGCCGGTATCCTGGAGATCGCCGACATCTTCGTCGTCAACAAGGCCGACCTGCTCGGAGCCGACCAGGTGGTGGCGACGCTGCGCGGCATGCTCATCCTGGGCGCGCGGGAGAAGGCGCGCCGCGAGCGCGAGGCCGAGATTCCCGCCTGGTCGATCCCCATCCAGGAGACTGTCGCGGCGTCGAACAAGGGGCTGGCCGACCTGGTGACGAAGATTGAGGAGCACGGGGCGTACCTGGTCCAGACCGGCCAGCGTGAAAGGTTGGAGCGCGAGCGCGCCGAGACCCAGTTGCGGGACATTCTACGCGCCTGGCTGCTGCGCGACCTGCTGGCGCGCCTGCCCGAAGGCGGCCTGACCGACTTGGCCGGCCACGTCGCCAGCCGCGAGGTGGACCCCTACACCGCCGCCGAGACCTTGCTCCGGAGCGAGCCGAGAGGGTAAACTATGTTACAGAAGAAGCGGGCGAATCAGTTCACGGCTATCATTGAGCGCGAAGGGGACGGCTAGGCGGCTCTCTGTCCTGAGCTAGATGTGGCTAGTCGGGGAAACAGCATCGAGGAACTGCGGCAGAATTTGGTCGAGGCCGTCGAAGGTTTCCTTGAGGTGGCTGACCCGTCCGAGAATCCATAGTCGGCTGGACAGTGAGCTGTTTGGGAGTCAGGCATGGAAAAGAGCATGTACGGCGAGTTGGCCCTGTACAGCGGGACGGCCAACCCGGCGCTGGCGCAGGAGATTGCCCAGAGCATGGGGGTCGAGCTGGCGGGAGCCGACGTCTTCAAATTCCCCAACGACAACATCTTCATTCGCCTGCATAGCTCGGTGCGCTCGCGGGACGTGTTTGTGGTCCAGCCCACCTGCCCGCCCGTGAACACCAACATCATGCAGTTGCTCATCTTCATCGACGCCCTCAAGCGCGACTCCGCCGACCGCATCACCG
>CAZLBQ010000149.1:0-12258 GCA_964557745.1 uncultured Anaerolineales bacterium | reverse complement strand
CCGATGAACGCCGATGGACGCAGATAATAGAATAGGCCAAATCGGCGTTTATCCGCGTTCATCGGCGGTTGGTCGTTCATCTGCGTGCATCGGCGGTTAGTCGTCCACCGCCAAACCATAGACCTCGCGGGCGCGCTGGGGACTGACCTTGCCCTCGCGCACGTCGCGGCGCACCAGGTCGGGGTCGCGCTCGCGGGGGTCGCCGTAGCCACCACCGCCGCACGTCTGGAAGCTGACGACGTCGCCCGGCCTGACCTGGACCGTCGTCTTCGCGCCGAGGGGACGCGCCTCGCCGTCGGGGTTGAGGACGTAGCGCGCCGTCGCTCCCGCTTCGCCGCCGAACAGACCGTGTGGCCCCCAGCGGTCGCGGTCGGCCAGGACGGTGAACGACGCCTCGTGGTCGGGGAACAGGTAGTCGCGGCGCAGCCCCAGCCCGCCGCGATAGCGACCCGCGCCGTCGGTGTCCTCGCGCAACTCGTAGCGCACGAAGCGGATGGGGTAGTTGACCTCGGTCTCCTCGATGGGCGCGTTCTCGGTGTTCTGGCCGTGGGCCTGGACGGCGTCCACGCCGTCGCGCGTCGCCCGCGCTCCGTAGCCGCCGGCCAGCGCCTCGTAGAAGGCGTAGTACTCGCCGGTGCGCGGGTGGATGCCGCCAAAGGCCGCCTGGCACATCATGGCCTTCGTGCCGGCGGGCACGCGGTCGGGGACGGCCTGGGCCAGCGCCTTGAAAATGACGTCCACGAGGCGCGTCTGCGTCTCCCAGCCGCCCACGACGGGCGCGGGGTGGACGGCGTTGACGACCGTGCCGGGCGGCGCGACGAGCCGCACCAGGCGGTAGAAGCCGCTGTTGACCGGCACGTCGGGCGCGATGAGGCACTTGAGGACGTAGGCGCACGCGGCGAACGTCATGGACAGGGTCGAGTTGACAGGCGCGCGGCGCTGTGGATCGGACCCTGTGAAGTCGAACAGGACACCCGCGTCGTCCACCGTGACCGTCGCGGCGAGGCGCACGGGCTGGTCGGAGAAGCCGTCGTTGTCCACGACGCCGTCGGCGCGGTAGACGCCGTGGGGCAGCGCGGCTAGGTCCGCGCGGGCGCGGCGCTCGGTGTACGCCAGCAACGCGTCGATGTAGAACTGGACGTCGTCGACGCCGAGGCGGGCGGCCAGGCTGCTCAGCCGCCGCGCGCCGGTCGCGTTGGCCGCCACCTGGGCGCGGAAGTCGCCCGCCGTCTCGCGCTTGGATCGGATCTGGGCCAGGACGAGGCGAAACACGTCGTCGTTGATCTGGCCGCCCTCCACCAGCTTGACGGGTGGAATGATGACCCCTTCCTGGTACACCTCGCGGAACGCGCCGATGCTGCCCGGCGAGCCGCCGCCGACATCGACGTGGTGCGCCAGGTTGGCGACATAGCCAAGCAGGACGGAGGCTTCCCCTCCTTCCCGCGTCTTCCCACCCTCGATAGGAAGGGTAGGAAGAGTGGGAAGGACGCGCTCATCGGCGTAGACGGGCGCGATGAGCGTGACGTCGTTGAGGTGGACGCCGCCCAGGTACGGGTCGTTGCACAGGATGGCGTCGCCGGGGCGCAAGTTCTCGGGGCCGTAGGCGCGCACGACGCGCGGCACGAACTCCGACAGCGAGCCGAGGTGGACCGGCTGCCCCGACGCCTGGGCGACGGTCCGTAGGTCGCGGTCGAAGAAGGCGCACGAGAAGTCGGTGCGGGTCTTGATGTTGGTCGAGTAGGCGCTGCGCTTGAGGGCAATCGCCATCTCCTCCGTCGCCTCAAGGAGGGCATTACGGAGAACCTCAAACAGCACAGGGTCGACAGATCTCATGGGAACTCGTCCCGCAGCAACGGCTGCAACCCCTCGACCAGGCGATCCACTTGCGCCAGGACCGTCTCGTCGGCGCTAGCGGCGGCGCGCAGCAGCCCCTCCACCTGCTCCGTCATTCCAACGGGGCGGCGTGGGCAGCGCTGCTCGGCGAAGGCGACCTGCCGCTTCTCGCCCGGGTGCGGGACACGGTTGAGAGCGAAGAGGATGTCAAAGTAGCTCGCCAGCAGCGCGGCGACGCGGTGGTTGACACTGACGAGGTCGCGGTGCGCGACGGCGCGCTCCAACTGATGGCGGTAGGACGAGAGATTGCGGGTCAGCAGCGGCTCGTTCTTGGCGATGATGGCGCGGCGCAGCGGCTCGGGGAAGGGCTGGCGGGCGCGCGCCTGGAGCCGGGCGAACCAACCATGCCGGTCGAACAGCGGCCGCGAGGTGAGGACGTTGTGCCAGAAGGCCGTCGAGTAGCCGACCGAAGCTTCGTGAGCCACGAGGACACGGTCTAGCTGGCCCTCGATGAACGTCGGTGGGCGGTACATGAGGTCCACGCCGAGGCCCGACGCCGCCTCGACCCACTCGTCGCCTGGCTCCCAAAATTGATTGTCTAGTTCGAGACGGGCGGCGCGTGGCCTGATCAGGCGCGCCCGGTCCGCGACGGGGATCGGCGCGTCGCTGTAGACGTACATGTCCAGGTCGGACTCGGCGTCGGCCACGCCCGTGGTCTGGGAGCCGGCCAGGGCGACGGCCTCCACCTGGGGCAGGGCCGCGAAGAGGTCGGCGATCGCCTGCGCCACCGCGAGGGGGTCCGCCTGACGCGAGGCCGCCATCACTCGCCTCCTCCCTCGTCAGCCGCTGTCAACTCGCGAATCACGCGGCATGGGTTGCCGGCGGCGAAGACGTTGGCAGGAATATCCTTCACGACGACGCTGCCCGCGCCGATGGTCGTGTTGTCGCCGATGGTGACACCAGGGCCGATAATCGCCCCGCCGCCAATCCACACGTTGCGCCCGATGGTAATGGGATAGCCTAGCTCCGGCCCCTTGATCCGCTCGGCCGCCGCCAGGGGGTGGGTGGCGGCGTAGATCTGGACGGCCGGGCCCAGCTGCGTTCTGTCACCGATGCGGACAACGTTGCAGTCGAGAATGATACAGTTGAAGTTGAGAAAGACGCCCTGGCCCAGCTGGATGTGGCTGCCGTAGTCACAGTGGAACGGGGGCTCGATGGTGACGCCCTCGCCCACGACGCCGAGCAACTCGGCCAGGAGCGCCTGCCGGCGCGCCTGCTCGTCGGGACCGCTCTCGTTGAACTGTTTGAGTAAGCGGCGGGCGCGCCGGCGCTCCTGGACCAACTGCGGGTCCGAGGCATCGTACAGCTCGCCGCGCAACATCTTCTCCCTTTCCGTGGTCATCAAACCTACTTTCGCCGTCGGCCTCAGCTTGGAATCACCGGCAGCAGGATATGCGACGGGTAGGCCGAGGTGTGTAGCACCGTCTGGCGCGCGACCTGCCGCTGCGTCCCCCAGCCAATGTCATCGGTGGTGTTCAGGCAGCGGTCGAAGCGCGGGAAGTTGGACGAGGAGATCTCCACGCGCAGGCGGTGGCCGACCTTGAACACGTTGCTCGTCGGGGCCAGCTCGATGCGGTACTCTGTCACCTCGCCCGGCTCCAGGAACTCGACCCGCTCCAGGCTCGCGCGGTGACGGGCGCGGCGGATGCCCTCGGCCAGGTGGATGGCCCGCCCGTCGGGGTAGACATCGACCAGCTTGGCCGTGAAGTCCGTGTCGCGCGCCGACGACGCCGCGTACAGCACGACCTCCAGCGGCCCGGTCACTTCCAGGTCCTGCTCCAGGACGCGGCTGGTGTAGCACAGCACGTCGTCGCGCCGCTCGAGCGGGCGCTGGTCGATGGGGCCAGGGTAAATCTTGTCCTGGGCGAACTTCATCAGGGTCCACGTCGAGTTGTTGCCACCGAGGGTCGTGACCGGGTTGTCCGGGTCGTACTCGTAGCGGTCGGCGGGTTCATCGCCCGGCGGCTCCTGGTCGAGGGTGCCGTCGCCGTAGAGGGTGTTGGCGTGGCCGCGGCTGTGGAGGTAGAACGGCGTCCACTGGGTGCGCGCCAGCGGCCACTCGTGCTCGAAACGCCACTCGTTGGCGCCCATGACGAACAGCCGGATGGGCGGCTCGGCCATGACCCCGGTGTCGATGCCCTTGAGCCAGTAGTCGAACCAGCGCAGGTCCTCGAGCTTGAGGTCGACGTAGCCCTGCGGCCCGAAGTCGAGGTCGCCCAGCTTGGAGCTTTCCGGGATGTGGTGCGTCCAGGGGATACAGTAGATTTTCTGGTTCTGCCGCGCGTGCTCGGAGTAGCCGCGCTCGCGCATGCCGTTGAACAGGCGAAACTCGGACGCGGTATACGGGTCGTACCACGCCGCCTGCTGGTAGACCGGGACGTCGATCTCGTGGAGCTTCGCCTCGGTGTTGATGGCGCGCCAGTAGTCGTCGTAGACCTGATGGGTGAACCAGTCGCGGAAGAAGGGAATGGGCCGCCCGATGACCTCCTCATCCACCGTCGCCAACGGCAGGTGACGGTACGCGCGATCGTTGCCGAAGATGTACGTCGCGCCGAGTTGGGTAAAGGCTACCGCCGTGTCGAACGTCAGCGCCGCCGCCATGGTCAGCGCCCACTGGACCGCGCCGCCGATGCGGTGGCAGTCGCCGAAGTAGTCGCCCATGATGACCTGCGGCGCGAGGGCGGTCAGGTACGGGCTGCGGTAGGGCGCGAGCTGCCATTGGACGATGCCGCCGTACGACCGCCCGCTCATGCCGATCTTGCCGTCGCACCACGGCTGCGACGCGATCCACTCCAGGGAGTCGTGGCCGTCGGGGCCGTCGTCAAAGTAGGCGTAGAAGCGCCCCTCCGACTCGAACTTGCCGCGGTCGTCCTGGATGACGACGGCGTAGCCGCGCCGCGCCCACCAGCACGCCCACTCGATGTGGGGGCCGTGGGTCGTCTCGTACGGTGTGCGGAGGTAGATGACGGGCCACTTCCCGCCGCCGCGCGGCAGGTAGACGTCCGTCGAGAGCCGCGTCCCGTCGCGCACCGGGCACTTCAGGTCGTACAGGAAGCGGATGTCGTGGCTGGGCTGCGAGCCGATGTCAGACATGGTCTTTC
The DNA here is from genome assembly GCA_964557745.1 of uncultured Anaerolineales bacterium. Taxonomy (GTDB): domain Bacteria; phylum Chloroflexota; class Anaerolineae; order Epilineales; family JAHCIE01; genus JAHCIE01. The sequence goes on along the minus strand of CAZLBQ010000149.1, from coordinate 7,264 downwards.
CTCAAGGCGGCGTCGGCGTGTATAATTTGACCGTCACCGCTCAACAGACAGCGAGGGTAGAGACGATGGTACTCGAAGACCACGAGCAATTAAGACAAGACATCGAGGCGGTCTTCGCTGAACTAGACTGGCAACAGCTGGCGGTGTTCGCGCGTCATACGCCTACCCGTCGACTAGAGATGATGTTCGATCTATGCAACTTCGCCCAGAACATGATCGTCGCTTCGGAACGCCAGCGGAACCCTCATATCTCTGATACAGATCTCGCGCGTAGAGTTCGAGACCGGATACAACTGACTTATGGCGGGTAAACTCTACTCAGAATTCACGGCCTCAATTGTCAACACCCTCGAATCGCTGGGCATTGTCTACGCGATTGGCGGCTCATTTGCCAGCATCGCCTACAGTGAAATCCGAACCACAGCTGATATTGACATCTCCATCGTATTAACAGCAGCAGAGATAATGGCGTTTGTCAACGCCATGCAGGCATTAGAGTATTATGTCACTTTCGACGATGTACTCGAAGCCCTCATGTACAAGCAGCCATTCAACGTTCTGGACCCTGAAAGCGGCTTCAAGGCGGATATGTTTATCATGGAGCCGACACCTCTGGAAGAGTCCATCCTGGCTCGCAAGCGTCGGATAGTCTATGATTCCTCCACTAATGCCGCCGCCGTCCTCTACTCACCAGAAGATGTCATCCTCTACAAGATGAAGTACTACTTGATGGGCAAATCGCAGAAGCACCTGCGAGATATTGCCGCTATGCTAGCTACTCAAGGTGAAGCACTCGACTATGACTATATTGAGCGTTGGGCCAACGAGATAGGTGTTATCGAGGTCTGGCATCAGATTCTGGATGCTTATCAACGACGTTCCCCGTAACATCGTCTCGCCAATCCGCCCCCACCTTCCCCTCGCGCAGGTCCCGCTCGATGAGCGCCGGGTCGCGGTCGGCGGGCGGGCCGTAGCCGCCGCCGCCACACGTCCGATAGCTGACCACGTCCCCCGGCGCCAGTTCCAGCGTTGTCTTGGACGAGAGGCGGCGTTCGCTCGGTGTCCCCGGGTTGAGGATGTACTCGGCCGGGCGGCCCGGCTCGCCGCCGAACAGGCCGTGCGGCCCCCAGCGGTCACGGTCGGCCAGGATGGTGAAGGTCGCCTCATGGTCGGGGAACAGGTAGTCGCGGCGCAGGCCAAGTCCCCCGCGATACTTCCCCGCGCCCCCTGAGCCTTCGACCAACTCGTAGCGGGCAATCCGCACCGGGTAGTTGACCTCGGTCTCCTCGATGGGCGCGTTCTCGGTATTCTGGCCGTGAGTCTGCACAGCATCGGGACCGTCTGAGCGCGCCCGCCCGCCAAAGCCCCCGGCCAGCGTCTCCAGGAAGCAGTAGTACTGGCCCGTGCGCGGGTCGATGCCGCCAAAGCCGGCGTGGCAGATCATGGCCTTGGTCCCGGCCGGGATACGGTCGGGCAGGGCGGGCGCGACGGCCTTGAGCAGCACGTCGGTGAGGCGGAGGTTCGTCTCCCAGCCGCCGACGACCGGCGCGGGCAGGCGGGCGTTGACGACCGTCCCCTCGGGCGCGACGAGGCGCACCAGGCGGTAGAAGCCGGCGTTGGTCGGCACGTCGGGGTCGATGAGGCACTTGAGGACGTAGGCGCACGCGGCGAACGTCATGGCGTAGGTGGCGTTGACGGGCGCGCGGCGCTGGGGGTCGCAGCCGGTCAGGTCGAACAGCACGCCGTCGTCGTCGATGACCAGCCGCGCCTGGAGCCGCACCGATTCGTCGGTGTAGCCGTCGCTGTCCAGGACGCCCTCAGCGTGGTACTCGCCACGCGGCAGCCGCGCCACTTCGGCGCGCGCCCGCCGCTCGGTGTACTCGATGAGGGCGTCGATGTAGCCCTGGAGCGTGTCGGGGCCGTAGCGCGCCGCCAGGGCCGCCAGGCGGCGGATGCCCGTCTGGTTGGCGGCGACCTGGGCGCGGAAGTCGCCGGCCGTCTCGTGCTGGGAGCGAATCTGGGCCAGGATGAAGCGGAAGGCGTCCTCGACCAGCCGGCCCTGGCGCATCAGCCGCACCGGCGGGATGATGACGCCCTCCTGGTAGACCTCGCGGAAGGCCCCGACGCTGGCCGGCGCGCCCCCGCCGACGTCGACGTGATGGGCCAGGTTGGCGACGTAGCCGAGAAGAGTGGAGGCTTCCCCTCCTTGCAACGTCTTCCCTCTCTCGATAGGAAGAGTAGGAAGGGTGGGAAGGGTAGGAAGGCTAGGAAGAGTGGGAAGGGCGCGCTCGTCGGCGTAGACGGGCGCGATGAGTGTGATGTCGTTGAGGTGGACGCCGCCGAGGTAGGGGTCGTTACTGATGAGCATGTCGCCCGGCTGGAGGCGTTCCGCCCCGTAGGCGGCCACGACGCGCGGCACGAGTTCGACCAGCGAGCCGAGGTGGTTGGGCTGGGCGAACGACTGGGCAACGGCGCGCAGGTCGCGGTCGAAGAAGGCGCACGAGAAGTCCGAGCGTGTCTTGATGTTGGTCGAATAGGCGCTGCGCTTCAAGGCGAGCGCCATCTCCTCGGTGACCTCGGTCAGGGCGTTACGCAATACCTCCAATAGGAGTGCTGAGTGCCCAGTGCTGAGTGCTGAGTGTCCAGAGTCGCCGGTGGGCGAGTTCATGGTCGTCTTGCCTGCTGGTCTTTCAGATGCGCCACCGAGGAGCGCAGGCCGCCGATGATGCGGGCCACTTCTTCCGCCTGTTCAGAGAGGCGCTCGAACGTTGGCTCATCGAGGTAGCCAACATCCATAGCGAGATACAGGTGCGAGCGCAATTCGGCGCAAGAAGCCTTCGCGATGGACAGGAACTGGTGGAACTCGCCCAACCCACTACGCTCGAAGCCTTCCGCGATGTTCGCCATAATGGATACCGCCGCCCGCTGCATCTGCCCTGTCAGGCCGAAGTCTCGACTGAGAGATCCCTGCCGAGTGACCAGGTACACCTCGCGCGTGAGTACCCGCGCTTTCTGCCACGCTACGAGATCCTCAAATCGCTCCACCCGTGCCATGTCCCCCTCCGCTCACCACTCACAACTTAGCACTCAGCACTCATAACTCAGCACTCATAACTCAGCACTCACGACTCAGCACTCATAACTCAGCACTCACGACTCCCTGGATCCGGGTGCGCAGGAAGTCGACGGACTGCTGGTCGATGTGGTAGGCGACGCTGATGACGGGCTGCGTCGGGTGGAACGCCTGGACGCGCTGGGTACACGAGCGGGTGACGACGATGGCGTCGGCTTTGGCGAGGAGGGTCTGTAAGCGCGCCTCGTCCTCAATCAACGCGGGCAGCACGGACGCGTCGGGGTGATAGACGCTGACGGTGTGCGACAGGTTGTCGACGGTGCTGGGGAACTCACACACGAGGCCGATGACCGCCGCGTCGAGTCGCGCCAGCCGCAACAGGGCGTCGTGGCCCGGCATGGCATGGACGCCAATCAGCCGGTCGGCGGCCTCCGGTCCCAGAGCGCGGCGGAGTTGGGCGAGGTGGTAGAAAGTGGTCACGATCAGGTCATAGCGGGCGGCCAGGTCGGCCGGCTGGGCCAGGGCGTCCCCCAACAAGACGCCTTCCAGCCGGTGGCCGACGGCCTGCCCCAGCTCGGCGCCCAGTTCCTCCACGTCCTGGGTGTTGCACTCGACAAACGCCAGCCGCAGCCCCGCCGTGCCATACACGCGGTCGATGGTCTGCTGGATGACCTGAGCCACCCGCGCCCGGTCGAGGCCGAGGCGCTGGGCCTCGAGGACCAGGCCCTCGACACGCGCCTGCCACTGGCTCACGGCGGCCTCAGACGCCTCGCCGAGCGCGCGCACGAAGGCGCCGCGCCCCTGAGTAACGTCCAGGTAGCCCTGCTGTTGGAGCATCTGGTAGGCGCGCCCGACGGTGTTCTTGTTGACGCCGAGTTCCTGCGCCAACTCGCGCACCGTGGGCAGCTGCGCCCCGACGGGGTAGTCACCGCGCCGAATCTGGTCGCTCACCCGGCGGACGATATCGGCCGCGGTCATGCTACGCGCGCCACCCTTTTGTCCTAAGGACACTGTCTCCATAACGTGGGCCAATCCTGGCTGGAAGTGGCGTGATTATACGGAAGCGCCCGAAAAGTGTCAATTCTGGCGTAGGTGTACTTGACAATGTCTCGGCGGTCTGGTACAATCGGCCCATCTGTCCCACGGAGGCATTTCATGCGCATCACCGATGTCGAAGTCATCCCCTTGCGCATCCCCCAGCACAACGTCCACATCGCCGATGGCATCCAGGACGATGTCATCGTCCGCGTCCATACGGACGAGGGCATTACCGGCATCGGCGAGGCGGACTCGTCCCCGATGGTCGTCAAGGCGGTGGTCGAGGCCTGGCCATCGTGGCCGCGCTGTCGGGGCCTGCGCGACATCCTCATCGGCGAAGACCCCTTCAACGTCGAGATGCTCTGGGAGCGCATGAACTACGGGACGCTGTGGCTGGGCCGCAACGGGGTGGCCCAGCAGGCCATCGCCGCCGTCGATATGGCGTTGTGGGACATTGTGGGCAAGGCGACGGGCAAGCCCGTCCACGCCTTGCTCGGCGCGGCCTACCGCGACCAGATTCCCGTCTACGCCAGCACGCTGTTCACCGAGGATCTTGGCGAGATGAGCGAGGTCGGGCAGCGGTACGTGAGTCAGGGCTTCAAGGCTGTCAAGTTCGGCTGGGGGCCGATGGGCCGCAGCCTGGCGGGCGACGTCAGGCTGGTCGAGACGGCGCGCCGGGCGGTCGGCGATGACACCTACCTGCTGGTCGACGCAGGGTGCCCGTTCAAGGCGCGCGACGCCATCGAGCGCGTGCGGGCGTTCGCGCCCTACCGACCGTTCTGGTTCGAGGAGGCGCTGGAAGGGGATGACCTGGAGGGCTACCGGCGGCTGTCGCGGGCCAGCGGCGACACCCGCATCGCCACCGGCGAGCAAGAGAGCGCCCTGGCCGGGTTCGAGACGCTGATTACCCAGGGCGAAGTGGACATCATCCAGCCCGACATCGCGCGCGCGGGCGGGCCGACCGAGTGCCGCCGCATCGCCCAGATGGCCGCGCGCCACCACCGCCTGTGCATCTTCCACGCCTGGAAGTCGGGCATCCTGGTCGCCGTCACGCTGCACATGGCGGCCATCGTCCCCGACATCCCCTTTGTCGAGTACACCGTCTCCGAGTCGCCGCTGCGCCGCGAGTTGGTCGAGAGCACGGTGACGCTGAAGGATGGCATCGCCACCATCCCGCAGGGGCCGGGCCTGGGCGTCGAGTTGAACATGGATGTCGTGGCGCGCTACCGGATGGACAAGTGACCGACTATCAGAACGGGGGCTTTACCGTCAGCACCGACCCGGCGCGGCTGGACATCGACGCCATCCACGCCTACGTCACGCGTTCCTACTGGGCCACGGGGCGGCCGCGCGATGTGGTCGCTAAGGCCGTCGCCAACTCGCTGTGCTTCGGCGTCTACGACGGCGCGCAGCAGATTGGCCTGGCGCGGGTCATCACCGACTACGCCACGTTCGCCTACCTGTGTGATGTCTACATCCTGGAAGAGTACCAGGGGCAGGGGCTGGGCAAGTGGCTGATGCGCTGTGTCACCGAGCATCCCGACCTCAAGGGCGTGCGCCGCTTCATGCTGGCGACGCGCGACGCCCACGGCCTCTACCGGCAGGTGGGGTTCACGGAGATCAAGACGCCCGAGCGGTGGATGGAGAAGTTCAACCCAGCCCCTGCGTCGGTTGCCGACCGACCTGTTTGACAGCTTGCGGCGGACGTGCTAATATGGCCCGCACGTCCGCTACCGCGCGAGGACGCCCGTGAGAATCACCGACCTCAAGTACTGGATTGTCGAGGGGGACGCCTGGAACTGGACGTTCCTCAAGCTCACCACGGACGAGGGCTTGACCGGAGTCGGTGAGGCGACGCTGGAGTATAACGCGCGGACCGGGGCAGGCATGCTCGACGAGGCGCGCGAGTTCATCCTGAACCGTGACCCGTTCCATATTGAGAGCTTCCTGCAGGACATCCAGTACCGCACCTTCTGGCAGGGACCGGCACTGTATGCCGTGATGAGCGGCATCGAGCAGGCGATGTGGGACATCGTCGGCAAGGCGCTCAACCAGCCCGTTTACAACCTGCTGGGTGGTCCGTGCCGGACGCGCCTGCGCGCCTACACCCACATGGGCCTGCGCCCCGGCGACGACCGCCCAGCGGCGGCGCAGTTTGTCGATCAGGCGCGCGAGCTAGTCGCGGAAGGCTGGACGGCTCTCAAGTGGGTGCCCGTCCCACCCGTCCACATGACCATGTCGGCGGCCGACATGCGCCACGCCGTCGAGGTTGTCGGGGCGGTGCGCGACGCCGTCGGTCCCGATGTCGATTTGCTGCTGGAGCTACACGGCCGCTTGAACCCAACGACGGCCCTCCAGTTCGCCCGCGAGATGGCCCCGTTCAAGCCGCTGTTCTTTGAGGAACCCATCCCGCCCTATAACCTGGACGCGATGGCCTATGTGCGCGAGCACAGCCCGATTCCGCTGGCGACGGGCGAGCGCATCTATACCAAGTTCGGCTGGCGGGACGCGCTGGCGAAACGCGTGGCCGACATCATTCAGCCCGACCTGGGCAAGTGCGGCGGTCTGCTGGAGATGAAGAAGATCGCGGCGATGGCGGAAGCCGAGTACGTCATGGTCGCGCCCCACAACCCGCTCGGTCCCATTGGCTCGGTCGCCACGCTGCACCTGGCGGCGTGTATTCCCAACTTCCAGATTCAGGAGATGGTGCGCGAGACCGGCGCTCGCGCCGTCCCCTGGCGAACTGACCTGATCTATGGCGTGACCGTCAACCGCCCGCGCGACGGCTATCTTGCCCTCCCGCCCGGCCCCGGCCTGGGGGTCGACCTGGACGAGCGCGTCGCCGAGGCCCACCCCTATCGGCGCAAGCCCATGGCGCGCACCTTCTGGCCCGAACAGAACTTCCTCACCCCGCCGGTGAACGGCGGACGGTAGACGATGGTCTCATCCATCCCTTCATCCGCGCCCTTGCCCTCGTCTACCGTCCCCCGTCCATCGGGGCAAGACCAACCCGCCGGCGCTCCGTCGTGGGCGGCCCAGATGACACTCGATGAAGGAGGAGGACATGGACGAGCAGAACCGTGACCGGGACGAGCGGACCGCCTCAAGCTCGGCCGCGCCGCTCGCCAGCGTGCCGATACGGAGTTTTGGCCC
>CAZLBQ010000148.1:0-12279 GCA_964557745.1 uncultured Anaerolineales bacterium | reverse complement strand
CGGCGAATATCTCCCGTGACGAGTACTTCCGCTTACTGCAAGAGCGTTAATCCTCTCGGACGCACAACTCTTCCAACTGGTCCAGGCCAAAAAACGCGAGGCTGCGGGCGACAAGAAGCACGCCCGCGAAGTTCTCGCCAAAGGTGTAGTCGTTATAGAAGACGGCGCACGGCACGCCCGCCCGTACCGCCGCCTGGCAGCCCACCTCCGAGTCCTCAATCGCCAGGACGGACCGGGCGGGCAGGCCCAGTTCGGCCAGGGCGCGGCGGTAGAGGGGCGAGTTGGGGGCCGTCTTGACGCCGGCGCGCTTGCCCAACAGCGGGGCGAAGCTCGCCGCCGCATCGGGCATCTGGTAGCGCAACAGAGCGTGGACCTGCTCCTCGAAGGACGTGGTGACAATTGCCAGCCGCACGCCGCGCGCCAGCGCCTGCTCGACCAGTTCCCGCACGCCGGGACGTAGCGGCAGGCGCGGCGCGTACTCCTCGACGTACAGCTGCTTCTTGAGTGTGATGAGCCGCTCGACGGCGTCCTCTAGCTCGGCCGGCGCGAGGGGCGGCGTGAGCTTCTCCAGAGCCAGCCGCATGCGAGCCGCGTTGCCCTGGATTGGTAGGAGGCGCTTGTACTCGTCCCACGACCACTCGACCGGATAACCGAGTTGGGCAAACGCGGTGTTACACGCTGGCCGATGCCCGTCGCGCTCGGTATCGGCCAGCGTGCCATCCACATCGAAAATCAGAGCTTGCAGGGGCATAGCAGTCAGGAGTTGCAGGTTGAAAGTTGAAGGTTGCAGGTGTCAAGTATCAAGTGACAAGTTTCAAGTAAGCCAACTTCTCCTATCAACCTGTAACTTTCGACCTGCAACCTTCAACTCTATCGGCTAGTGTAGGAGGCCGCGCGCCACTTCCGCGACGTGCTCCGGCGTGAGGCCGAGTTCCTGGTAGATGCGCTGGTAGGGGGCCGAGGCGCCGAAGCGGTCGAGGCCGACAACCGCCCCGTCCAGCCCGACGTACTTCCACCAGCCCAGCGTCGACCCCGCCTCGACGGCGACCCGCGCTCGCAGCCCCGACGGCAGGACGCGCTCGCGGTACTCGGCCGGCTGGGCGTCGAAGACCTCCTGGCACGGCATGGATACCACGCGGGCACGCACGCCCTGGTCGGCCAGGAGCTTCGCCGCACCCAGGGCGATATGCACCTCCGAGCCGGTACTCATGAGGATAACCTGCGGGTTGTCGGCGTCGGCCAGGATGTAGCCGCCGCGCGCTGCGCCGTCTTCAGCATGGACCTTCGCAGCGTCGAGGATGGGTAGGGCCTGGCGGCTGAGGGCGAGGGCCGTTGGCTTCTCGCGGCCGAGGGCGATGCGCCAGGCGACCGTCGTCTCGTTGGCGTCGGCGGGGCGGATCACGGCCAGTTGGGGGATGGCGCGCAGCGCCGTCAGGTGCTCGATGGGCTGGTGCGTGGGACCGTCCTCACCCAGGCCGATGCTGTCGTGGGTAAAGACAAACACGACGGGGATACCCATGAGCGCCGCGAGGCGGACTGCCGGACGCTCGTAGTCCGAGAAGACGAGGAACGTCCCACCGTAGACACGCACGCCGCCGTGCAGGGTCATGCCGTTCATGATGCTGCCCATGCCGTGCTCGCGCACGCCAAAGCGGATGTAGCGCCCCTTGAAGTTATCGCGCTCGATGGACTGCTCGCCCTTGGGCAAGGTGTTGTTCGACGGCGTCAGGTCGCCCGACCCACCCAGCAGGTACGGGATGCGCGGCGCGATGGCATCCAGGACCGCCCCCGACGCGGCGCGCGTGGCCAGCGGCTTGTCAGGGTTGAAGGTAGGCAGGTTCGAGTCCCAACCGTCCGGCAACTCGCCGCGCTGGGCGCGGTCGAACTCGGCGGCCAGGTCGGGGTGCGCCTGGGCGTAGCGAGTCATCCGGTCTCGCCACGCGTCTTCCTTCGGCCCACCCGCCGCGCCTGTCGCCCGCATGTAAGCCAGAACGTCGTCGGGCACGTAGAACTGGGCATCGGGGTTCCAGCCCAGGCGCTCCTTGGTGAGCCGCACCTCGTCGACGCCCAGCGGCTCGCCGTGGGCTTTGCTCGTTCCCTGGCGGTTGGGGCTGCCAAAGCCGATGGTCGTGCGGCAGGCGATAAGCGAGGGCTTGCCCGTCTCGGCGCGCGCCGCCTCAATGGCCGCCTCGACGGCAGCCGCGTCGTGGCCGTCCACGCGCTGCGTGTGCCAGCCGTAGGCGTCGAAGCGCTTCAGCACGTCCTCACTGAACGCCAGCGACGTCGGGCCGTCGATGCTGATGTGGTTGTCGTCGTAGAGGACGATCAGCTTGCCCAGGCCCAGGTGGCCCGCCAGTGAGCACGTCTCGTGGGACACGCCCTCCATCAGGTCGCCGTCACTGGCGATGACGTAGGTGTAGTGGTCAACGATCTCGAGGTCGGGCTGGTTGTAGCGCGCCGCCTGCCAGCGCTCCGCCAGCGCCATGCCGACGGCGTTGGAAATGCCCTGGCCCAGCGGGCCGGTCGTGGTCTCGACGCCGGGCGTCCAATGAACTTCCGGGTGGCCGGGCGTCTTGCTGTCCCACTGGCGGAACTGTTTCAACTGCTCCAGGGGCAAGTCATAGCCCGTCAGATACAGCAACGAGTAGAGCAACATGCTGCCGTGCCCCGCCGACAAGACGAAACGGTCGCGGTTGGGCCAGTGGGGGTCGGCCGGGTTGTGATTGAGGAACTTGGTCCAGAGGACGATGGCCGCATCGGCCATGCCCATCGGCATCCCAGGATGCCCAGAATTCGCCTTCTGGACGGCATCCATAGCCAGGGTGCGGATGGTATTGGCCAACAAGTCGTGAGGCGGCGCCTGCACCGGGCGATCAAGGATAGCGGTCATAAGCACTCGCTTCTCGTTAGGCGGGATCCGGCACGCCTAGCGGGCTAGTCCCCAGGCGGCTGAGGGCAGCCACTGGTGGGGCAAAGGGGAGGGTTTCGACATCATTGTACTGACGCAACAGGTGATAGGCAAGTAGCAACTGCGTCAGCGCCAGGGGGTGGCTGTGCTTGACCTCGGTCCGGTCCTGGTAGTCGCCGTACTGGTCTTCGCGCAGGAGTCGCATCCCCGGCAGGCGCTCCCAGATGGCGTCCTCCAATTCCTCGGCGTGGTCCGACGCCACGTGGCCGTCAATCTCGAGGATGTCGGCAGGGCGGCCCTGGTCGCGGCCCAGGATGAGGCGGATGCCCCGCTCGCTATGGGCCGGGGTGTCGAAGAGGTAGCTCAGGTCGGGGTGGGGAATCGTCGGCCGCAGCACCAGCCGCACGTTCAGGTCAGGCCCCGCCGCTTCCGGCGCGACGCCCGCTGGCGGGTAGAAGCTGACCACGATGTCAGCGAACTTCCGCTGCGGGCGGATGAACTCGTCCGAGTCTGGCTCGCGGCGCACGAGCTGATCGAGGACCTGCTCGACGCTGTAGCCGCGCTTCGTCGTATCACGCTTGATCTTCCACACGCGGCGCAGGCTCTCCGGCGGGTCGAGGTAGACCATGACGTCGTAGAAGTTGCGCAGGTTCGGCGTCGTGAAGCCCAGCAGGCCGTCGACAATCACGAACTCGGTGGGCTGGACGTACTCTGGCCGCACCAGCGTACCCGTGGCGTGGTCGTAGACGGGCTTGAGAATGGGCTGCCCATAGTGAAGCCGCTCCAGGTGCAGCTCCATGACATCCATGTAGTTGCAGTCGGGATGCAGGGCCGAGATGCCCCGCTCAGCGCGCTCGCGGCGGTCGTACTTGTGGTAGTCGTCGGTGCAGACGCGCGTGACGCGGTCAGGACCGAGGATCTTGGCCAGGCCCGCCGACAAGGTCGATTTACCGGCCGCGCTATCGCCCACAATGCCCAGGATAATGGGTCGTCGTCCTGTCATCCTATCCCCCTATTCCTGCGCCTCGCTGAGTGATTCGAGGAGGCCCACCCCAGTTTGGACTAGCATACCATAAGATGACGCGCTGCGCAATAGCCATAGGTAGGGATTTTGGGCTGTATGGTGTAGCTGAACGGCCGCTCGCTTCGTTACGTACCTAGTCGAATGGCGAAGGGCGGCTAGCCAAGAGAGGAGCAGGGGACGACAGGCGACAGGCGGTGGGCGGCAGGCAGAAGGCGGTGGCTAATCGTCAATCGTCAATCGTCAATTGTCCTACGGCCTCGGTGCCCTGGCGGTGAGAAGGGAGTTAGGGCGCGATCTGGACAGGGGCGGCGGTGACGGCGTTGTCCTGGACGGGCAGCGCCGTCGTCTGGACGGCGAGGCGTTCCAGGCTGGGCTGCGAGTAGAGGCCGACGCGCAGGGTATACGCGCCGGGCGGCAGGTCAGGCGGCAGGGCAATGGCGCGGCGGTCCACGACGGTCGCACCCGGCGGCCAGCCCGTCGTAGGCGCCGTCCCGCCCACCGGCTCGCCGTCGAACTGGGCCACCAGCTGGCCGGCGGCGTTGACCAGATGGGTAAACACCGTGTAGCGCGCGCCCGGCGGCTGGACGGCCTGCCAGTACAGCGTCACGAGCAGCGCGCCGCCCGGCTGGGCAGGCTGTGGCTGGAGGTCGACGCCCAGCAGGCGAATGCCGTCGGCGAACTGGGCCTCAGCGGGCGTCGTCGGCGTGGCGGGGGGCAGCGCAGTCGCCAGGAGGTACAGGGCGACCTCAAAGCCGAGGTGCGACTGGAACAGAGCGCGGTAGCCGTGCGCGGCGAGCCAGCCCTCGGCGTGGCGCTGCGGGTCGTAGACGGCCAGGTCGCCGTAGTTGACCAGCCACACCCGGTCGTGGCCCTGGGTCAGGCGGCTCAAGGCGCGGTCGGCGCGCTGCGGCGTCAGGACGTCGTCGTTGCTCAGCGTCGCCACGGTGCGCTGGGCACGGTCAGGCACATAGAAGTCGAATAGGGCCTGCTGCTCGCCGTTGTTGAGCAGGATCAGGTCGCCGGGGCGGGCCTGGGCCAGCACAGCGCGGATGGCCTGACGGTAGTCACTCTTGACGTACTGCGGGTCGGTGAACCAGGCGTTCAGCGCAACGAGGTTCAGGGCGACGACGGCCACCAGCGCCGCCCCGCCAAATAGCGGCCGCCGCACCAGCGCGCCCATGCCCCCCGCCACGGCCACCAGCAGCGTCGCCGCGCCCATCAGGACAAAGCGCTCGTGGAAGAAGGGCATGAGCGGGTTGACCAGCCAGCCGACGACGAGCGGGGACGCAACACTGATCGCCAACAGCACGCCCCGCCAGGCCGCCCGCCGCCACGCCGCCCACACGCCCAGCGCGCCCAGCGCCACGCCCAGCCCCACCGCCAGCGCCTCGCCCTGCGGAAGTGTCAGGCCCGCCGTGTACGACACCAGGCCCCGGCCGGCGATACCAACGAAGTCACCTAGCGTCCATGACGGCGCGCCCCGCGCCGCGTGGCCGAGGAGCGAGCGCGCCTGCCCGACGACCCAGGGCAGATAGGCCAGGGCCAGCGCGCCCATGACCGCGAGCCAGCGCAGCGTAGACCATGGACGATGGATGATGGACGCCGGACGACTGCTCGCCATCGTCCATCGTCTATCGTCCGCCGTGAGCGCCGCCAGCCCGTGGGCGGGGAGGATGAAGAAGACGCCGTAGTGGGTGTAAAGACCGGCCAGGGTGACGAGGCCGTAGACAGCCCAGCCGCGTGTGGGCCAGCGGCTGCTCAACAGGGCAACGAGGCAGACGGTGGCGGCCAGCGCGAGGCAGGCTGCCTGGGCGTACATGCGGAGTTCCTGGGCGTAGTAGACCTGGACAGGAGAGAGGGCCATCAGCCAGGCGGCTATTAAGCCGACGCGGGGGCCAAACAGCCAGCGCCCGGCGAGCGCGGCCAGGGGAGTCATCAGGCTAGAGAAGACGATGGACAGGAAGCGCAGGCCGAAGACGTTCGCTACGGGAAGCCCCGGCGCGACAGCAACGGCGGCCCACGCCTTGAGCAGCGCGTAGTACAGGGGGGGGTGGGTGTCGGTACCGGGCCGCAGGACCTGCGCCCAGGGCAGGCCGATGACGTACGTCGTGAAGCCCTCGTCCCCCCACAGGTCTTGGCCGGCAAGTAAGTAGACGCGCAACGCGAAGCCGACCAGGACGGCCATCAAGAGAACGATGCCGACCCTTTCACGCGGCTTCCGCGCCGTCGCCCCCATCCGCTAGTCCAGGGCCACCCAGATCGACTTGGTCTCGGTGTACATCTCAATGGCGGCGCGGCCCATCTCCCGTCCCCAGCCGCTCTGCTTGTAGCCGCCAAAGGGCGCCGCCGGGTCGAACTGGTCGTAGCAGTTGATCCACACCGTGCCGGCCTTGAGGGCGTGGGCGACACGGTGCGCCTTGCCGATGTCCCGCGTCCAGATGCCCGCCGCCAGCCCGTACTCGCTGGCGTTGGCGCGCCGCACCAGGTCGTCGATGTGGTCGAAGCTGGTCACAGCCACCACGGGGCCGAAGATCTCTTCCTGGACGATGCGCATGTCGTCGCGCACGTCGGTGAAGATGGTGGGTTGGAGGAAGTAGCCTGTCCCGGCCTCGGCCAGCCGCTGCCCGCCCGCGTAGACCGTCGCGCCCTGCGCCTGGCCGCTCTCGATGTAGCTCTGGACGCGGTCCAGTTGCTCCTGGGACACGAGCGGTCCCAGGTGGTTCCTGAGGCCCAGCCCAGGCCCGACGCGCAGGCCCTTCGTCCGCTCCGCCAGGCGGCCCAGCAGCTCCTCGCGTACACTCGACTGGACGAACAGGCGCGACCCGGCGATACACGCCTGGCCCATGTTTGAGAAGATGGCGAACGTCGCCCCACGCGCCGCGTGGTCCAGGTCGGCGTCGGCGAACACGATGTTGGCCGACTTGCCGCCCAGCTCGAGCGACACGCGCTTGAGGTTGCCCGCCGCCGCCTGGACAATCTGGCGGCCCACTTCAGTCGAGCCGGTGAAGGCGATCTTGTCGACGCCCGGATGGGCCACGAGCGCGGCGCCCGCCGTCTCACCGTAACCAGGCACGATGTTGATAACGCCGGGCGGGAAGCCCGCCTCCAGCGCCAACTCGCCCAGCCGCAGCGCCGACAGGGGCGTCTGCTCGGCAGGCTTGAGCACGCACGTGCAGCCCGCCGCCAGGGCCGGGGCCAGCTTCCAGACCGCCATCATCAACGGGAAGTTCCAGGGGATAATGAGACCCGCGACGCCGACCGGCTCGCGGACGGTATAGTTGAGGCGGTTGGGGATGGAGACGGGGTTGGTGTCGCCCTGGAGCTTGGTCGGCCAGCCCGCGTAGTAGCGGAAGAACTCGGCGGTGAAGGGCACGTCGGCGCGGGAGACGCGCAGCGAGCGGCCCTGGTCGAGGGTTTCGAGTTGGGCCAGTTCCTCGCGGTGGGCGTCCATCAGGTCGGCCAGCCGCCACAGCAGCTTGCCGCGCTGGGCGGGCGTCAGCTTGCGCCACGGGCTGCCGTCCTCGAAGGCGGCGCGCGCCGCGCGCACCGCGCGGTCGATGTCCTGGGCGTCGCCCTCCGCGACCTGGGCCAGCGGCTCGCTCGTGGCTGGGTTGACGGTGGCGAAGGTCTTGCCGCTGGCCGCCTCGACCCACTCACCGCCAATGAGCAGGCGGCGCGGCCCGGCCAGCCACGTCTGCACCTCCGCCAGAACGGGTTCTAGCTCGCTCATCCCTGTCCCTCCTCCCTCGCCCGTCATGGCTCGACGGCGACGCGCAGCCGCTTGTTGATCTTGCCCTTGCTCTCGTAGCCGACGACGCGCACGCGGCCAATCTCGCCGGTATTCTTGACGTGCGTCCCGCCGTCAGCCTGCAGGTCCAGACCCTCGATTTCGACCACGCGCACTTCCGTGATACCCGGCGGCAGCAGGTTGATCTTGGTGCGGATGAGGTCGGGGATCTGGAAGGCTTCCTCGCGCGGCAGGATACGGGATGTGACCGGGCGCGGCGTCGCCAACTCGGCGGTCACGCGGTCCTCGATCTCGCGCACCAACTCCTGCTGCATGCGCTCGAACTCGAAGTCCATGCGCGCCTGGCCCGGCTCCATGTTGCCGCCTGTCACCTGCGCCCCGTAGACCTGCCAGACCAGACCGCACAGGACGTGCAGCGCCGTGTGAGTGCGCATCAGAGCATAGCGCCGCTCCCAGTCGAGGCTGCCGTGGACCCGCGTCCCGACGGCAGGCGGCTCGCCCTGGACGTAGTGCAGGATGTCGTCGCCGCTCTTCTTGACGCGTTCGACCGGCCACGTCTGGCCGTCGGCGCTCAGCGTACCCAGGTCGTGGGGCTGGCCGCCCCCGCCCGGGTAGAACGCCGTCTGGTCCAGGATGACGGCGCCGTCGGGCGCGTGGCCCGTCACCACAGCATCGAACTCCCGCAGATAGGCGTCCTGGTAGTAAAGAGGAGTCGTCATTCCGCGTCTCCATTACTGGTTAACATACTCAGCCAGTTCCGCACGCTCTTCAAGAAGTCGCCGGGCTGCTGGACAGTGATGGACGCCTCAACCGGGTGGTAGTGGCGCACGTTAAAAGTCAAGAAGTAATCACACTGCTCACGAAGCGCGGCGACGAGGAGTGGAAGGTCTTTGGGGTCGGCTTGCTCGGTGTAGGGAGCCAGGTCGGCTGGCAATGGATCAGGAACGACACGCAGGCATTTATGGAGAAGGATACGAACGCCAGGCAGTACGACAGGCAGCTTGGCCTCAAGATTGCGCTCGACTTCAACCGTCACTTGTTCTGAGGTCAGACATTCGATCAGTGTGATTTCTGCCATACGCAGGACAGTCAAACTCGCTCCATAGGATGACGGCGATGCCGCAGCCGCGAACAAGACGTCGGCATCGATGAAGACGCGTGGCTTACGCATCGTTCTGCTCGTACTTCTCCCTGTAATACCGCTCTCGCTGCTCGCGCAGGCCGTCGAGCAGCTCCTCCATGCTCAGACCAGCCTCAATTCTTGCTTGCTCAATCTCCCGCGCCAATTCCGCCACGACCGGGGTCATCGGTGTCAACACAAAAATACCGTCCAGGTCGACAAGACGGAAGGTGTCGCCGGCATCGATACCATACTTCTCACGCAATTCGGCTGGTAGAGTCAGTGTACCTTGCTGTTTCACCTGTACGATGGAATCCATTCGCCTCTCCCCTCACCAGTTCCGCCTTACCCGGCCACGATGTTCATACTATACCCCATTTAGCATGTCCGGACAAGTCACCGGCCAGTGTCCAGGCCACCTTCTTTGCGCCCGCGCAAAGACACCAAGCCCGCCCCATGCTAGACTGGGGTCAGCCTTTCAAGAGAGGTCGGTATGACAAGAGACAAGGTTGACCTGCGCTGGGTGTGGGCGGGGGCATTAGGCTGCTTCGTCCTCGCGGGGACGACGGGCGCGCTGTTCCGCTTTGGCCTGCTCACCGGGCTGCCAGCGGGCCTCCAGTTCAGCAACATCCGCCACGCCCACTCGCACCTGATGTACTTCGGCTGGGTGACGCCGCTGCTCATGGCGCTCATGGTCAGCCGCCTGCCGCAATTGATTGGTCGCCCGCTGACGCGCCGCTTTGGCCCGACCATCGCGGCTGCGCTGCTGCTGGGTTTGCTCGCCTATCCCTTCTTCCTCCTGTACGGCTACTCCCTGGCCGAGATCGGCGGCAAGCGCCTGCCCCTGTCCATGATGGCCGTCTCGCTGCCGGGCTTCGCCTGGTACGCCTTTGTCTGGCAGTACTGGCGCGAGACACGCGGCGTCCGCCGCCCCTTCGCCCTCCAACTCTGGGACGCCGCGCTCATCGCCCTGGTTGTGGCCTCGCTGGGCGGCGTGGGCCGCGTCGGCCTCGTCATCCTCAAGGTCAGCGAGCC
This sequence comes from uncultured Anaerolineales bacterium, assembly GCA_964557745.1. Classification (GTDB taxonomy): domain Bacteria; phylum Chloroflexota; class Anaerolineae; order Epilineales; family JAHCIE01; genus JAHCIE01. Next base: position 2,444 of record CAZLBQ010000148.1, on the reverse strand, counting down.
GTTCTGGGGCGAGGCGATGGTCCACCTGTTCCTCGACCTGTTCTCCGACGGCTGGTTCATCCTGGCGCTGCTAGGCCTGGTCTACGCCGTCTATCCAAGAGCCGAGACGGCGTGGGCGCGGCGGGGGACGGCCCTGGTCGCTGTCGGCCTGCCTGCCACCATCCTGCTGGGCATCCCGTCCGCGCTCGTCCCGGAGCCGTTGCGCCTCGTCGGGGGCGTCGGCGGCGCGCTGGTCGGTGCAGGACTCCTCCTGCATGTCGCGGCCCTCTGGCCGCATATTGCCGCTGGGTGGCGCATCCCGCTCGCCTTCCTGGCCCTCAAGGCGGCGGCCGAACTCAGCCTCGTCGTGCCCGCGCTCGACCACTGGGGCGAGGCGACGGGCCTGCGCATCCCCTACCTCCATTGGCTCTTGCTGGGCTTCGTCAGCCTCGGCCTTGTCCAGGCTGCGTGGGAGCGCTGGGACGTGACGACCCGCGCCTCGCGGGCGTGGCTGACTGGGGCCATCCTGGCGCTGCAACTGTCCCTCATTCCGCTAACGAACCTGTGGCCCGCCGCGTGGGCCGGACGGTGGGCGTTGTGGCTGGCGGCGTGGGCGGCGATGGGACCGGTTGTGGTGGCGCTCGGCTTGCTCATTGGCCATGGGGGGAGGCGAGTCGGCCGCACGGACAGCCCCCTGCTAGAGACGAGGCTCAAGCCATGACCACGGTTCGCGCTCGGCTGCCGCTGCTGCTCGTGGTATTCGTCACCCTGCTGCTGGCCCTATTGGGCGGGCTGGTGCGGATCGGCTGGCCGTGGCCCACGCCCCAGCCGTCGCTGGTCGCCCTGCACGGCCCGCTCATGGTCTGCGGCTTCCTGGGCACACTCATCGCTCTGGAGCGCGCCGTCGCCCTCAACCGCGCCTGGGCCTACGGCATCCCGGCCCTAGCGGCACTCGGCGCGCTGGTGACACTCGCTGGCGGTCCGCCGCTGCTGGGCGCAGCCCTGGCAGCGCTGGCGAGCTTCCTCCTGCTGTTCGTCTTCATCGCCCCCCGCGAGCCACTGGCCCTGCACGGCGCCACGATGATGCTGGGCGTGTGGGCGTGGCTGGCGGGCAATCTGGTGTGGCTCGTCGGTCGGCCCATTCCGCACGCCGTTCCCTGGTGGGCCGCTTTCCTGACCCTGACCATCGCTGGCGAGCGGCTAGAGTTGAGCCGCGTGCTCAGGCTCCGCCCGGCCCAAGAGAGCCTCTTCCTGGCCGTCGTCGCCGTCCAACTGGTCGGGCTGGCCCTGTCCCTCGCGTGGTTCGACGGCGGTGTGCGGCTGTTTGGCCTGGGTGTGCTCCTGCTCGCGCTGTGGCTGGCCCGCTACGACCTGGCGCGGCGGACCGTCCGCCTCAAGGGGCTCACTCGCTTCATCGCCGCGGCGCTGCTGGCAGGCTACGGCTGGCTGGCGGTGGCGGGCGTGGTGGCGCTGACCTATGGTGGGGTGACGGCTGGTTTTATCTACGACGCGTGGCTGCACGCCCTGTTCGTCGGCTTCGTGTTCAGCATGATCTTCGGCCACGCGCCCGTCATCCTGCCTGCCGTCCTGCGTGTCCCGCTGGGCTACTCGCCCGTGTTCTACGTCCCGCTGGCGCTCCTCCACGCGTCTGTCGCGTTGCGTGTCGTGGGCGACCTGCTCGTCCTGGACGCGGTTCGTCGCGACGGGGCGCTGCTCAACGGGCTGGCGATTCTCCTCTTCCTGGGGCTGGCGGTGTGGGCGACGGCGCGGGCGCGGGTCGCGCAGCGTCGTGGTCGAGAGGCTTTGTCCAATCCCCCCGCCAATGCTACAATTGCGGGGCGAGACATGGTCAAGCCAGAAACGAGGCCGTATGGTCGTTGAGTACGCTAGCCCCCCCATCGACATCGTCTACCCCGACTCGGACGGACAACCTATGGCCGAGAGCGACTTCCAACGCATCCCCCTCACCTACGCCGTCGAAGCCCTCGGCCGCTTCTTCGCCGACCGCCCCGACGTCTACGTGTCGGGCAACACCTTTGTCTACTCCGAAGCCGGCAAGCCCTCGTCGGTCGTCGCGCCTGACGTGCTGGTCGCGCTGGGCATCGACAACCACCAGCGCCGCTCGTACAAGGTCTGGGAAGAGGGCAAAGCCCTCGACTTCGTCCTGGAGATCACCTCAGACGCAACGCGTATCCAGGATCAAGGCCCTAAGCGGGGTCTGTACGCCTACCTGGGTGTGACCGAGTACTGCCAGCTTGACCCGACGGGCGACTACCTCAAGCCGCCGCTGCAGGGCTTTCTGCTGCGCGGGGATACGTACCGTCCCCTTGTGCTGAGTACCGGGGCGGATGGGACGCTCTTCCTGCCCAGCCAGACTCTCGGTCGCGAGCTGCGCTTCCACCTGGCGACCAAGACGTTCCGCGTCGGCGACCCTGCCACCGCGCGGGTCCGGCCCGCCTACTCCG